>NZ_JBIUUS010000015.1:0-214011 GCF_044742585.1 Kitasatospora sp. NPDC087861 | reverse complement strand
GGGGCGGGCCCCCCGCCCCCGGGGGGGCCGGCCCCCCCGCGCCCCGGGGGCCCCCCCGGGGGGGGGGCCGGGGCCCCCCCCCCCCCCCCCGGCGGGGGGGGGGGGGGGCCCCCCCCCCCCCCGCTTCGCCCGTCCCGGGGCTACTCCTTCGGGGCGCGGCGGTGTCAGGCGGCCCCGCTCACGCCAGGGTGACCAGCTCCAGGTAGGAGTCGTGCCAGAGGTCCTCGTCGCCGTCCGGGAGGAGCAGGACGCGGTCGGGGCGCAGGGCCTCGATGGCGCCCGGATCGTGGGTGACCATCACGATCGCGCCCGGGTAGGTGCCGACCGCCGCCAGGACCTCGGCACGGGAGGCCGGGTCGAGGTTGTTGGTGGGCTCGTCGAGCAGCAGCACGTTGGCGCCGGAGTGGACCAGACCGGCCAGCGCCAGCCGGGTCTTCTCGCCGCCCGAGAGCACCCCGGCCGGCTTGTCGACGTCGTCGCCGCGGAACAGGAACGCGCCGAGGACGTGCCGCAGTTCGCCGTCGGTGAGGCCGGGGGCGGCCTGGGCGAGGTTGTCGCGGACGCTGCGCGCCGGGTCGAGGGTGTCGTGCTCCTGCGCGAAGTAGCCGAGCCGCAGGCCCGGACCGGGGACGACCCGGCCGGAGTCGGGGCTCTCGTGGCCGGCGAGGATGCGCAGCAGGGTGGTCTTGCCGGCGCCGTTCAGACCGAGGACGACCAGTCGGCTGCCCCGGTCGACGGCCAGGTCGAGGCCGGTGAGCACCGGGCGGTCGGCGTAGGCCTTGGCGAGGCTGATCGCGCCGAGCGGCATCCGGCCGCAGGGCGCGGGTTCGGGCAGCCGGATCCGGGCCGTCCGCTCGGCCTGCCGGACGGGTTCGAGCTCGGAGAGCAGCCGGTCGGCGCGGCGGGCCATGCTGCGGGCGGTGGTGGCGGTGGCCACGTTGGCCCGCATCCGGTCGGCCTGGGCGTGCAGCGCGGCGGCCTTGCGTTCGGCGTTGGCGCGCTCCCGGGTCCGGCGGCGCTCGTCGGCCGCGCGTTGGGCGAGGTAGGCCCGCCAGCCGGTGTTGTGGACGTCGATCGCGGCGCGCTGCGGGTCCAGGTGGAAGACCCGGTTGACGGTGTCGGCGAGCAGGCCGAGGTCGTGGCTGATCAGGACCAGCCCGCCCTGGTGGGCCGCGAGGAAGCCGCGCAGCCAGGTGACGGAGTCGGCGTCCAGGTGGTTGGTGGGCTCGTCGAGCAGCAGGGTGCCGTGGTCGGCGAACAGGATCCGGGCCAGCTCGACCCGGCGGCGCTGGCCGCCGGAGAGGGTGCCGACCGGGGCGTCCATGACCCGGGCGGGAAGTCCGAGCCCGGCCGCGACCCGGGCGGCCTCGGCCTCGGCCGCGTAGCCGCCCCGGGACTGGAACTCGGCCTCGGCCCGGGCGTAGGCGTCCATCGCCCGGCGTTCGGCGCCCGGGTCGCAGGCTTGTGCCATCGCCTCCCCGGCGGCGCGCAGCGCGCGGACGGCGGTGTCCAGGCCGCGGGCGGACAGAATGCGGTCGGTGACGGTGGCGGACGGGTCGGCGGCGCGGGAGTCCTGCGGGAGGTAGCCGACGGGGCCGGTGCGGGTGACCGTGCCGGCGGCGGGCGGAAGCTGCCCGGCGAGGGTGGCCAGCAGGGTGGTCTTGCCGGCGCCGTTGCGGCCGACCAGGCCGATCCGGTCGCCGGGGGCGATGTGCAGGGTGACGTCGGACAGCAGGAGGCGGGCGCCGACGCGCAGGTCGACACCGCGGGTGGTGATCATGGGATAACGCTCCGAAACAGCGAACGGACACACGGGTGGCGTGGAGGCGGGTCCGTTGGCTAGGAAATTCGGGGCGTGGACATGCGGTCCAGGCTAGCGGGGCGGGCGGAGCGTCCGCATCCGAATTACCGGCGCCCGCCGCACCCCTGTGCGGCCTCGTGCACCTGCGCGGCCCCGTACGCCCACGCGGCCCCGTACGCCCACGCGGCCCCGTACACCCGCGCGGCTCTGCCCATCCGCGCGACGCACCCCCGGCCCGGCTCTGCCCACCCGCGCGGTTTCGGCCAGCGGACCCGGAGTTGGCGCGCGGCGCCGTCTTGCCGGGGCCGGGGGCACCCCGCTTCCATGGCCCGCATGGGTCGACGTGAGCTCGTTCTCCTGACTGATCACAGTTCGACCGAAGGCAGCCGGGACACCCTCGTCACCGCCGTCCGGACGGTCACCGGCCGGGCGCCCGTGCTGCTCGATGCCCGGCACTTCATGACCGGCGGGGGCGGCCGGATCGGCGCGGACGGCGCGGGCGGGCTGTGCCTGGAGGCGGCGGGACGCAGCGTGGCCGCCGACACCGTCGTGGTCTACGAGATCCCGCCGCACCGGCGCCGCGACTTCGCGTCCTGCCAGCGGCTGCTGCGTGCGTGCGGCGCCCGTTCGCTGGGCACCGACCCGCAGTCCTGGCGGGCGGCCACCGAGAAGGACATCACGGTGGCCTGCTTCACCCGCGACCGCGTCGCGCACATGCCGACCGTCGCACTCTCCCGGCCGAGTCCGCGGGCCGCCGCCGAGGCCTTCGACCGGCTCGGCGGCGACGTCTGGGCCCGGCCCTGTGTCGGGATGGGCGGCGACGACGTCTTCCACGTCACCGACCACGCCCAACTCGCCGCCGCTACGCGGCACTACGAGCAGGAGGGGGCGGACTGGCTGATCGCCCGGGACGCCCGCAACTTCACCCCGGACGGCCGTCGTCACCAGTACCGGGTGGTGGTGCTCGACGGTCGCGTGGTCCGGGTCGTCGAGCACGTGCAGGCGGACCCGGACGCCCCCTGCAACGAGAGCCGGGGCGCCGTCTCCACCCTGTTGGCGGACGCCGAACTGCCGGACGGCCTGGCGGACTTGGCGATCCGTGCCGCCGCCTCCCTCAAGCTGCCCCTGGCCGGCGTCGACCTCGCCGCCGAGAGCGGCGGCGTGGTCTTCGAGGTGAACGTCCACCCGGCGTTCGGCCACGGCGCCCTGGAGCAGGTCGCCGTGCCGTACGTGGTCGCACACCTGGGCTGGTAGGCGCGCGCCGGACCCCGTGCCGGACCCGGCCGCGCATCGGGGCAGGTGGGCACCCGTTGCTCCGGCGCCGCGCCCGGGTGGGGGTCAGCTCCGCAGGATGGCGCCGAGGAGGGCCGGCCGGAAGAGCAGCGTCGGCGGGGCGACCAGGGACATCACCTCGTGGAAGGCGGCGGTGACCGCCGGGTCGTGGGCGGCGCCGGCCAGCACCTTGTCGAGGAAGCGGTGCTGGAACTTGAGCAGGGCGCCGGAGGGGCCGCCGGTGGTGGCGGCGAAGCGGACGTCCTCGGTGCAGGACATCACCCACGCGTTCTTGGAGACCGCCGTGATCTCGCGCCGGGCGTCCCGGGCCGTGGCGTGGCCGATGCCGCCGTGGCGCAGTACGGTGCGCCGCAGCGACCGGGCGCAGAGCAGGGCGACGGTGACGCCCTGCCCGTACACCGGGTTGAAGGTGCTCGCGGCGTCGCCGACCACCACCAGGCCCTCCGGGGCGCCGCGTTCGTAGTGCCGCCGCACGCCGGGGCCGGGGACGAAGCCGCGCACCTCGCCGGCCGGCTCGGCCTCCTGCAGTGCCTCGCGGATGCCCGGGTCGCGCAGCAGGGCCACGTGCTTGGCGAACCCGGCCTCGCCGGGCTCGGGTTCGGCGCCGCGCATGCCGGCGACGCTGACGATCCAGCGGTCCCCCTCGACCGGCAGCAGCACGCCCATCCGGGGCGCGTCGGGGGCCTTGGTCTGCAGGTAGATCGCCTTGCAGCCGAGGTCGACGCCGGCCGGGCGGTGGAACAGCCGGGAGGAGTACGCGACGCCTGCGTCCACCCGCTCCTCGGTCACCGGCGGGTGTCCCAGCTCCGCCAGCCAGTCCGGCACCGCCGTCGAGCGGCCGGCCGCGTCCACCACCAATTCGGCCGGTATCTCCCTGACTTCACCGTGTTCGGTACCGCGCTCGCGGACCTTCACCCCGGTCACCGCGGGTGCCGACCCGAGCAGGCCGACCACGTCCGTGCCCTCCAGGAACTCGATCGACGGCTCGGTGCGGACCCGGTCCAGCACCGCCTTGTCCAGCACCGGCCGGGTGCAGGAGAGGAAGGCGAGCTGCGCCGGGTACAGTGCCATCCACCCCGCCGAACTGAGCCACTTCAGATCACCCGAAGCGGCGACCAGGGTCGCGCCGGCGTCCAGGAGCTCCTGTTTGATGCCGGGCATCATCTCCTCCAGCGCCCGGTGCCCGGCCTCCAGTACCAGGTGGGCGTGCCGGCCCTGCGGCACCCCCGCCCGGAACGCGGGCTCCGCCGGGTAGCGGTCCCGCTCCACCACCACGATGCGCTCGGCGAAGCCGCGCAGCGCCCAGGCCGCCATCGCGCCGGCCAGCCCGCCGCCGATCACCACCGCCGTGCCCCGCCCGGGGGTCGTCTCCGAAGAAGTCATGACACGTAGCGTAGTTGGACGGTCGCCGTCCGGTAATCGTATCGACAGGACCGAAGCGGCCGCCGTGGGAGGTCGTTGACGCCCGAGCGCGCCGGGCGCATGACCGCGCCCGAACGCCTCCGCGCGGGACCCCGGGGCGCGTGGTGGGAGTCACGCGGGAGCGGGTACTAGACTCGGCGGGGTTGTGCAGGCGCCTCTTCCGGTGCGCGAGCGCGCGGAGACGAGGAGGTGAGAGCCGTGGAGTGCAGTAGTCCGGGTCGAAGTCGGCCCCGCCCCCGGTTGTCCCGCACCACTCGCGGCACCCGGCGTTCCTCCTCCCGTACGGCTCCCGCGCGGCGCTGACCTCGTCCTCGGCGAGGTGCCGCCGGTCGCGCCGTGCGCGTGGAGGCCGGCCGGGCGCCTCCGGCCCGCTGTTTCCGAGCGGCGGCCGGGCACCCACCGTGGAGGTACCCCGCCATGTCCGACTGGCGAGTGCGCGCCGTGCGCGCGAGCAAGCGTCCGTTCTCCCGCCCCGCCGCAGGCCCCGGTCCCGCCGACACGCAGCCGGCGCCCGAGCACTCGATGGATCCGCGGCCCGACCAGCCCGCCGAACCGGTCGCGCTGGAACGTTCCGTCGTGGACGCGGCGGTCTACCGGGACGGGCGCCGGATCGACACACCGGCCAGCCTCGCCGACATCTACCGCGAACTGCCCGACCGGCCCGGCGCGATGGCCTGGATCGGCCTGTACCGCCCCGCCGAGGCGCAGCTGCTGGAGGCCGCGGACCGGTTCAACCTGCACGAGCTGGCCGTCGAGGACGCCATCGTCGCCCACCAGCGGCCGAAGCTGGAGCGCTACGGCGACACGCTGTTCGTGGTGCTGCGCGGCGCGCGCTACCTGGACGAGGCGGAGGAGGTCGACTTCGGCGAGATCCACCTCTTCGTGGGCCCCGACTTCGTGCTGACCGTCCGCCACTCCCAGGCGCCGGACCTGTCCGCGGTGCGCCGCCGCCTGGAGGCGGACCCGGAGCTGCTCGCGCTCGGCCCGGAGGCGGTGCTGTACGCGGTGCTGGACGCCGTGGTCGACGGCTACGCGCCGGTGATCGCCGGGCTCCAGCACGACATCGACGAGATCGAGACCGAGGTGTTCGGCGGCGACCCGCAGGTCTCCCGGCGCATCTACGAGCTGTCCCGCGAGGTGATCGAGCTCCAGCGGGCCACCCGGCCGCTGCTGGAGATCATGAAGAGCCTGGAGGCGGGCTTCGGCAAGTACGGCACCGACGACGAGCTGCAGCGCTACCTGCGCGACGTCGCCGACCACGCCACCTACGCCGCCGAGCGGGTGGACGGCTTCCGGCAGATGCTGCAGAACATCCTGACCGTGAACGCCACGCTGGTCTCGCAGCGGCAGAACGAGGAGATGAAGCAGCTCGCCGAGGCCGGGCACGTGCAGAACGACGAGATCAAGAAGATCTCCTCCTGGGCGGCGATCCTCTTCGCGCCGACGCTGATCGGAACCGTCTACGGGATGAACTTCGAGATCATGCCGGAGCTCAAGTGGGCGTTCGGCTACCCGTTCGCGATCGGGCTGATGGCGTTGGTCTGCACCGGGCTGTACCTGATCTTCAAGCGCCGTAACTGGCTCTGACGCGGCGCCGGTAGCGCGGCCGGTGGCGGGGCTGGGGCCGGTGCCACGGTCGGCGGCGCGGCACCTGCGCGTCGGCGGCCGCCGCCGCAACCGCCGCCGCCCGTACGGTTGTTCGCCGGGCGTCAGGGATTCGTCAGGGCGTCGGCGTGGCGCTTGCCCCGGCCAGGGCCCGCGGGTTGGATGAGGAGCATGAACCGCCCGGTACGCCATCACGACCGCCCGCCGCATCCGCGGCCGCCGGTCCGCGTCGCCGTGGCCGCCATCGCCGTGCGCTGAACCGCGCCTCCCCGCCGGAGGGCACGGCACGTGCCGCGCCCCACCCCGCCGCCGGTCGGCGCGGGGTGGGGCGGGCGCGCGAACTCCGCATCTCGTCAGGTCTTTTGAGTCCGCACCCCGGCCCGAGCAGGGCCGGCGGTGCCCCGCACCCTGGGAACGGTCATGTCCGAATCCGTCCTGTCCGCCCGTACTGCCCTCGTCACCGGCGCCTCCTCGGGCATCGGCTGGGAGACCGCCCGGCTGCTCGCCGGGCTGGGTGCCACCGTGCTGGTGCACGCCCGGACCACCGCCGAGGCCGAGGCGGCTGTCGCCCGGCTGGTCGACGCCGGCGCCCGACGGGACCAACTCGTCGAGCTCGCCGCCGACTTCACCCACCTCTCGGAGGTCGCGGTGCTGGCCGGCACGGTCGTCAAGCACTACCCGGCGCTGGACCTACTGGTCAACAACGCCGCCGCGGTGGCGCCCGAGCGCTGCACACTGACCGACGACGGCAACGAGGTCTCGCTGCAGGTCAACTTCCTGGCCGCGCACCTCCTGGCCAAGCTGCTGCGCGCACCGCTCTCGGCGGCCGGCGACGCCCGGATCGTCAACGTCTCGTCCTCGCTGCACCGGACGGCGTCGATGAACTGGTCGGACCCGCACCGGGTGAAGAAGTACTCGCGGGTCGCCGCGTACGCGCAGTCGCAGCTCGCGCTCACGATGGCGACCGCCGACATGGCTCCGGCCGGCTCCGGCCTCACCGCCGTCAGCCTCAACCCGGGCCTGTGCGACACGGCGCTGCTGCCGCTGTACGGGCGGGTCGGCGCGCCGGCGGCGGAGGGGGCGGCGGCCGTCGTCCGGCTCTGTCTGCCGGAGGTCGCGGTCACCAACGGCGCCTACTACGACGGTGGTTCGGTCGCGCCCGTGGCGCCGGCGGCCCAGGAGGAGCGCTCGCTGAAGCGCCTGGCCAAGCTCGCCGACCAGCTGGTCGGCCAGGCCGCCTGAACTCCGGCCCCCGACCGCATTCCGACCGCATTCCGACCACACGTCGACGACAGGGGAGCAGACGGTGTCCAAGCGCGCCCGCAAGAAGAGGGCCCGGCGGAAGAAGAAGGCGAACCACGGCCGACGGTTCGGTCAGGGCTGAGGCCTCGACCGCCTCCCCCCGATGCAGCCCGATGCAGCCCGATGCAGGGGGGAGGCGGTGGCCGGAGCGGCCGGGGCCGGGGCCGGATGCCGGGGAAGTGCCCGGCCGGACGCTAAGGAAGCGTCAAGAAGGGTGCCCGGCGGTGTCAAGGAGCCGTCAGGGAGCGGCTCACCGCAGGTGGCACGGCACTAGCGTCACCCGGCGGAGAGAAACGGTTCTGCTCCGGTTTCAGCAGGAAACCCAGCAGACCGTGCAACGGGGGAAAGGGACGTGCGGTCATGACCACCTCGGCAGCGGGCAGAGCGGCCACCACGGGGGAGACGGCCCCGGCGGAATCAGCCCCGGCGGAATCGGGCTCGGCGGAAGAGCCGGGCCCAGCAGCGCGCCCGGCCCCGGCCGGGCCGCCGCGCGCCCCCCACCGCATCCCCCCGGGCGCCCTGGCCCGGCTCGGGCAGGGCGCCCGGGCGGTCGGCAGCCGCGCCTACTGGACCACCCCGCGCCTGGTCCGCGGCCTCACCGCGCTCAGCCTGGCCACCCTGCTCGGCCTCGGCGCGACCGCCACCACCGTGCTCGGCGGGGCCCGCGACGGCACCGACACCATCGGCCACCAGGCCGCCCCACAGGCCACCCGCGCCGCCGACCTCTACTTCGCGCTCAGCGACATGGACGCCCAGGCCGCCAACCTGCTGCTGGTCGGCGCCGACCCCGACTACACGACGCTGCGCAAGCAGACCCTCGACACCTATGAGCAGCGCCGGGCCCAGGCCGACAACGACCTCCAGCAGGCCGCCCAAGCCGCGGCCGCCGACCCGGCCGGCCAGCGCGCCGTGCAGCAGGTGCTCGGCCGGCTCGGCAGCTACGAGGCCCTGGTCGCCCGCGCCCAGCTGCTGGAGGAGCAGGCCAAGGCCCCGGCCGGCCAGCCCTCGCCCGCCGCCCTGGACGCCTACCGCCAGGCCACCGATCTGCTGCGCCAGCAGCTGCTGCCGGCCGCCGACCAGGTCACGGCCGCCAACGAGGCCACCGTCGAGCAGGTCTACACCGAGCACCGCGACGCCCTCGGCAGCGGCTGGTGGTGGCTGCTCGCGGTCGGTCTGGTCGCGCTCGCCGCCCTGCTCGGGCTCCAGCGCGCGCTGGCGGTGCGCTACCGCCGGGTCGTCAACCCGGCGCTGGCCGGTGTCACCTTGCTCACCGGCGTCGCCCTGGCGATCGGCCTGCACCTGGTGAGCCGTGCCGACGACCACCTGGTGACCGCCAAGAGCAACGCCTACGACTCGGTGATCGCGCTCAGCCGCGCCCGCGCCGTCGCCTTCGACATGAACGCCGACGAGAGCCGCTACCTCACGGACCCGTCCCGCGCGGTCGCCTACGAGCAGAGCTTCCTCGACAAGACCCAGGCGATCGCCCACCTCGACGGCGCCACCCTCGCCGGCTACAACGCCCAGCTGGTGGCCGCTGCGGCAAGGCACCGCGCCGACCACGCGGCCGTCCCCTTCGGCGGCTACCTCGGCACCGAGCTGCGCAACATCACCTTCCCCGGCGAGCAGGACGCCGCCGATCGGGTGCTGACCGCCTTCCAGCAGTACCAGCAGGACGACCGGAAGATCCGCGAGCTGCGCGACGCCGGTCGGCTCAAGGAGGCGGTGACGCTCAACACCGGCCTGTCCCAGGGGCAGTCGAACTACGACTTCGACCAGCTGAGCACGGCCATCGGGGACACCATCGCGGTCAACGCCACGGCGATGGACTCGGCGCTCGCCGCGACCGACGGCGACCTCGACGCCACCACGGAGGCCCTGGCGGCGGGGGCGCTGGCGGCGGCGCTCGCCCTCACCGCGCTGGGCGTGCGGCCGCGCCTGCGCGAGTACCGGTAGCACCGCCGCGCGGCGGGGCCCGGTGGCGAGGAACACCGCCACCGGGCCCCGCCGCGCGTGGGCAGGGGTGCCGGAAGGGCCTGCGGGCGGGGCGGTGACGTCGGCCTGGCGGGCGGGCTTGTCCGTGATCGCCGGGACGGTGGGTGGGTACGCGGGCCTGCCGGTGTGCCGGTTTGACAAACGCCCTTGCCGTCCTGGCACATGGCAGGCATGGCCGACGAAGACTTCGAGAACGTCCTCACCACGGTGGGCCCCCGGCTGCGCGCCCTGCGGCGGGAGCGTGGCACCACCCTCGCCAAGCTGGCCGCCGCCACCGGGATCTCGCTCAGTACCCTGTCCCGGCTGGAGTCCGGGCAGCGCAAGCCGACCCTGGAGCTGCTGCTGCCACTGGCCCGGGAGTACCGGGTGCCGCTGGACGAGTTGGTCGGGGCGCCGGCCACCGGCGACCCCCGGATCCACGCCCGCCCGGTGACCAGGAACGGTCAGACCATCCTCCCGCTCACCCGGCACCTCGGTGGCCTGCACGCCTACAAGCACATCATGCCGCCCGGGCGGGGCACCGAGCCCGAGCTGGACCTGAAGGTGCACGAGGGCTACGAGTGGCTGTACGTCCTGAACGGCCGGCTGCGGCTGGTGCTCGGCTCGCACGATCTGGTGCTGACGACCGGTGAGGCCGCCGAGTTCGACACCCGCACCCCGCACGCCTTCGGCAACGCCGGATCGCAACCGGTGGAGTTCCTCAGCCTGTTCGGTCCGCAGGGTGAGCGGATCCACGTCAGGGCGCGCCCGGGAACCTCTGTTCGGTAGGTTCGTTCCCTGACAGCGGGGGTTTCCGATCCGGACTCCCGCCAGGCCGTCGGGAGGGGCCGAGAAGATGAGTGTCCAGCAGAGCACGGAGTCCGGCGAGAGCGGTGGAAGCGGGGAGCGCGGCACGGCCGGCGCGCCCGAAGTCCCGGGCGGGGCAGGGTCCTTCGAGGTGGCCGGCGGCGATGGTGGCCGGGCCGGCGGTGGTGGCGACGGCGGGACCGGTCCGGGCGGGGGAGCCGACGGCTCGGGCGGTGCGGAACCGGGGGCGAAAGCCGGGCGGAAGAAGCGTCCGTTCTGGCAGGAACTCCCGATTCTGCTGGTGATCGCCCTGCTGCTGTCGCTCGGCATCAAGACCTTCTTCGTCCAGGCCTTCTCGATCCCCTCCGGTTCGATGCAGCAGACCCTGGAGATCGGCGACCGGGTGCTGGTCGACAAGCTGACGCCCTGGTTCGGCGCGAAGCCCGAGCGCGGGGAGGTGGTGGTCTTCCGCGATCCGGGCGGCTGGCTGGAGGGCGCGCCGACGCACTCGGACAACTCGGTGATGAGCTCGGTCCAGAAGGCGCTGAGCACCGTCGGCCTGATGCCCTCGGCGGACGAGAAGGACCTGATCAAGCGGGTGATCGCGGTCGGCGGGGACACCGTCGAGTGCAAGGCGGGCGGCCCGGTGAAGGTGAACGGCGTAGCGCTGGACGAGCCGTACCTGTTCCCCGGTTCGACGCCCTGCGACAACGATCCGGTCGGCATCGTCACCGTCCCCAAGGACAAGCTCTGGGTGATGGGGGACCACCGCAACAACTCGCGGGACTCCCGCCCGCACCACAACGAGACCGGCGACGGCTTCGTGCCGGTCGGGAACGTGGTGGGCCGGGCCTTCGTGGTGGCCTGGCCGCTCACGGACTGGTCCACCCTGCCCGTCCCGGACACCTTCGACAAGGTGCCGGCGGGCGCGGCCGCCCCGGTGGAGACGCCGTCGGTGCCGGACGCGGTCGGGCTGGCGGCCGTCGTGCCGTTCGCCCTGTGGGGCCGGCGCCGGAGCGCCCGCGGGGCCGGGCCGTCCCGGGGCGGCCGCTGGAGTGCGCTCCGGGGGCGCCGCTGAGGCGGGCCGGGCTTCGGTGGAACTCCTCCCGCCGCGCTCTACACGCCTGTAGAGTTTCCGGGGTGAGCTGCACGCCTGGTCGCGTGGCCGCCCGACCCGGGGAGGCCGCGCGCCGGGGCCGGGTCGGGAGGCGGGAGCCGTGGTGGAGAGTCGGCGCAGTCCGGCGGGCGTCGGGGAACCGGCGGGCCCGGACGTCCAGTGGGTGTACCAGCCGGTCGAGGTGGACCTCGGTGACGGCACCTGGGCGTCCGGGCGGATCAGCGGCTGGTGGCAGGACGCCGCCGGGCAGCGGTGGTGCCGGCTGCGGGTGAGCCGCAGCGGGCGACCGGCCGGCTGGGAGCGGTTCGACCCGGCGCGGATCCTGCTGCTACCGGTCGCGGGGCTCTGAGGCGTCAGCCGGAACCGGCTCGGCTGAACCGAGGTGATCGGAACCGGGTCGGTGGGTCCGGACGTCCCCTGGGACGGCGATCACGCGGCGTTGTCCACGAGAGATTCACAAGATATGACGGCATGTGCGATTCTGTGCAGCGCCCCGTGACCCGCCCCATCCGTGTCGGCACCTTGGGGGGCCGGGGACCGCCGACATGCCACTTCACCGACCGGGGACGACGTGAGTTCCGAGATCTACTTCAGCAGCAACTACCGCGACATGTGCGAGCAGCACGGCACCGGCGCGGGCTTCCAGTTCGAGTTCTCCTGCTACCGCTGCTCCGACACCTGGCGCTCGTCGTTCGAGGCGTTCACCACCGGTCAGGTGGCGGGCTGGATCGGAAAGGGCGTCAGCGCCGCCTGGAACCTCATCGGTGGCAACGCCAACACCATCAGCAACGCCGCCGACGGCCTGGCCGGCCACACCTGGGGCAACGCGCGCGACGCCGCCTTCCAGCGGGCGATCACCAACGCCCAGACGCACTTCAACCGCTGCGCGCGCTGCACCCACTACGTCTGCGGCCGCTGCTTCGACCCGGGCCAGGGCCTGTGCCACAACTGCGCCCCGGACACCGCGGCGGAGGCGATGGCGGCGCAGCGCCGCGGCCTCAACGACATGGTGTCCGACCGCTCCTACCAGCAGGGCCAGCAGTCGGGCGCGGAGTTCGACGTGCGGACGCCGCGTCAACTGGTCTGCCCGCAGTGCTCGGCGGAGACCCACGGCACGCCGTTCTGCCCGGGTTGTGGCTTCCGGCTCGCCCAGCCGACCCAGTGCGGGCAGTGCCACCAGGACATCCCGGAGGGCGCCGCGTTCTGCCCGTCCTGCGGCACCAGGCGCTGAGCCCACGAGCGTCACGACGGCGGGGCGCCCCCGGACCAGGTCCGGAGGCGCCCCGCCGTCGTCGTGGGGTCCGGTCCGGATCAGCCGTACGAGACGTTGGCGCACGGGTCGTCGTCGGCCGAGCGGGCGGCGGCGGCGACGCTGCTGGGCACCGGGGCCGGAGCGGCCGGGGCCCCGTCGGTCGGCGCGCCGGTGGCGGCACCGGCCGGGTTGGCGGCGGCGAAGTCATGGCCGAGCACCACGCTGACGCCCTTGCTGCCGGGCTGCACGGTGGCGCCCGGGAACAGCTTCGCGACCGCGTCGGCGGCGGCGCGCTCGCCCGTCCCGTACTCGACGACCGTGGTGGCGCGCGGTTTGCCGGTCGCGTTGCCGACGGTGGTCACGGTGTAGCCGGCGCCCTTGACGGCCTCGGCGGCCTTGCCGCCGAGCCCGTTCGCGCCGGTGCCGTTGAGCACGGCGACCTTCACGTCGGCGGGCTTGACGTCGCCCGCCTTGGCGTCCGGTGCGGGGGTGGCGGTGGGAGACGGGGTGGCCTCGGCGGCGGGGGTGCCCGGCGCGGCGGAGCCCGGGGCGGCCGGGGCGGTGGCGCTCGCGTCCTGGCCGTCCAGGGTGCGGTCGGCCTTGAGCGCGGCCCAGAGCTGGTCCACGTCGGGGTGGACCAGGGCGACCCGCGGGCCCTCGTAGCGCCACGGCGCCGTCACGAACTTGACGTCGTGCAGGTCGACGTCCTTGAGCGAGGTGGCGAAGGAGAGCAGCTTGGCCGCCGAGCCGAGGTCGGGGTCGACGGTGAGCGACTTGGTCGCCGCGTCGGCGAGCGGAAGCAGGGTGGTCGGGTCCATGCCGCGGGACTTGACCTCCTTGATGAGCGAGGAGAGGAAGGCCTGCTGACGCTTGGTGCGGCCGATGTCGGAGCCGTCGCCGATGCCGTGCCGGACCCGGACGAAGTCGAGCGCGGACTGGCCCTCCACCTTCTGCTTGCCCTTGGGGAAGATCAGTTTGCCCTTCTTGCCCAGGTTCGGGTTGAGATCGCCCTCGTAGATGTTGTTCGGCAGGCAGACCTCGACGCCGCCGACCGCCTTGGTCATCGAGGCGAAGCCGTTGAAGTCCACCACGATGGTGTGGTCGACCCGCAGGTTGGTCAGCTTCTCGACGGCGTTCTGGGTGCAGGCCGGGTTGCCCTGGTCGGTGTCGCCCACCGAGAAGGCGCTGTTGAACATCACGTTGTTCTGCTGCTTGGTCCACGTGCCGTTCGGGAGCTTGCACGGCGGGATGGTGACCAGGGAGTCGCGGGGGATGGATATGCCTATCGCGTGCTTGTGGTCGGCGTAGACGTGCAGCAGGATCGCGGTGTCCGAGCGGGCGCCGCCGTCCCCGCCGCCGCCCAGGTCGCTGTTGCCGTTGCCGCGGCTGTCGGAGCCGATCAGCAGGACGTTGACCGGGGTGCGGCCCTGGGCGTCCGGGGCCGCGGCGGCCGGGCGGTCCTTGCTGAGGGCGTCGCCGTCGAAGGTGGTGAGGTTGCTGTTCAGGCGGTAGTAGACGGCGCAGCCGCCGAGGACGAGGAGGGCGGTGCAGCCGGCCGTCACCCAGAGCACCTTCTCCTTGGTGCTGCGCTTGGGCTTGGGCTTCGCCCGGCCGGTGTGACGGCCGTCGGCCTGGCCGGTGTGGCGGCCGTCGGCCTGGCCCGCTGCTCGGCCGTCGGCCTGGCCCGGCTGTCGGCCGTCCGCCCGGCGTGGCGAATTTCCGGCTTTGGGGGAACCCCTGCGACCCGACACGTCGTCATCCTCCACAGTTGCCACGAAACCCCCGTCGGACCGGCGGGCGCGCGTGACCGGGGCCGGAGCCGATCCGGGCAGGCCCGTCGGTAAACTTCTACACCGCTGTAGAACTTCAGTGGAGCATACTAGGCGCAGATGAGAAAACCACCTGGTCAGACCAACGGATCCGGTCGGTCAGGCTCTTCTGTGCTGCTCAGAACCCGTACGAGGAGCACGATGACTCACCGGATCGCACGTTCGATAGCCGGCGCCCTGGTGGCACTGCTGGCCGCCGTCGGCCTCAGCGCCGCGGCGTCGAGCGCGACGGCGGTGGCCGCACCCCGGCCCGTCGCGGCCGCCGCCACCGGCCTGGCCACCACCGGCCTGGCCGCCACCGCCTCCGGCCCGGCCGACCTCGCGGCGGGCCCGGCCGTCTCCGCCAGCACCCGGAGCGATCAGGCCGAGCCGGCCCACCTCGCGGCCAAGGAACAGAAGAAGAAGTCGGGCTTCTTCGCCAAGCTCGGCAAGTTCCTGATCGTCGTGATCATCCTGATCATTCTGTTCTTCGTCCTGCTGATCGTCGGCATCATCTACGCCGCGAAGCGGATCTTCGGCCGCCGCAAGTAGGACGATGTGGCCCGCCCCCCGTGTCCGCCCCGGCCCGGCGTCGCAGCGGGCGCCGGGGCGGGCCACCCGGGCGCGATCGGCCCTGGGCGCGGCTCTACGGCTCCGACCCGAACGACCGCCGCTGGATCATCGACCGGGCCGAGCAGGCACGGGAGCGCCGCATGCCCCGCCACCTGCACCTTCACCGGCGCCTCCGCTACGGCGGCCTCCGCCTCGGCCCGATCCTGCTCGGCCAATCGCTGCAGGACCCGCTCGGCGATCACCAACTCCTCCCACTCCGCCTGGACCTCCTGAAGCTGCTTGCCCAACTCCCCGGCGAGCGCGTCCAGCTCGCTCCGGCGCACCGTGATCCGCTCCAGCTCCGACATCCCCACACCCTCCCCGCGACCCGGCGGCGTATCCGCACGGCGACGGATCGTCGGCGGACCCTCGCGGCAGGCGCAGCAGAATCCGAGAACCGCACCGACCGCCCAGTCAGACGATCTTCACCGTGGACACCAGCCGCCGACCAGCGTGAGCACGCTGAAACCGGCGCACACCAGGCCCGTGACCTGCAACTTCACGATGCACACCGCTCATTGAGTGGCGGCCGCACCGGCGGAAGGCGACGCAGGTTGCCCTGCGTGACTGTGCGGCGCTTGGCGATGGCCCGGGGTCAGGCTGGGGCGCAGACCGCCTCGACGAGGTCGCCGACCTCCTGCCTGGTCAGGCGCCGCGCGATGTCGGCTTCGCTGATCATGCCGACCAGCCGGTGCTCCTCGATGACCGGTAGACGCCGGATCCGATGCTGCTCCATGAGGCGCAGTACCTCGGCCTCGTCGGCATTGGCGTCGACCGTGATCGGCTTGCCCTGTGCGAGCTGGCCCGCCGTCGTGGTCCTGGGGTCCCTGCCCTCGGCGAGACACTTCACCACGATGTCGCGGTCGGTGATGATTCCGTGGAGCCGGTTGTCGGGGCCGCAGATCGGCAGGGCGCCGACGTCCAGCTCGCGCATCCGCCGTGCCGCCGCCTCCAGCGTTTCGTTCTCCTGCACGCAGGTCACTCCGGCGTGCATGATGTCCCGTGCGTTACTCATGACCCTTTCCTCCTTCGTGGCGTGGACTACGGACTCGAAAGGCGTCGGGTCGGTTCTGGCGGATCAGCACTGAATACCGCCGAATGTGCCGGTCCGCCCGGACGAGCCCGCAGTCCTCTGGACGAGCCGTCTATTCCAGCCTCCTGCCTGTCATGGAACATCCGCATCCTGAGCGGGCGCCGGCACGGCGATCTCCGCCTCGGCGCGATAGCGCTCGTGCGGGTGGAGCCGGCGGGTGACCGGGTGGCCCTCCTCCAGCAGGCCCGCTTCCTTGCGGATCAGGTCGGCCTCGGACACGATGCCGACCGGGTGGTTGCGGTCGTCGACGACTGGCCCGCCGGTGATGTCGTTGCGGTGGAAGAGTCCGGCGATCTCCTTGAACGTGGTCTCGCGGTGGGCGACGACGACCCTCTGAGTCATCACGTCCTGGACGGTCCGGTGCTGCATGGCCTGGTCTCCTCCAGACGGTCCGCAGGGTCGCGCGCCGATCACGCAGGCGCGTCCTTGGGTGCGGGTGGTACGACGACGACGGGGAGGCGGGCGTGGTGGACGACCTCGGTGCTGGTGGAGCCGAGCGCGAGGCGGCCCCAGACGCCGGCGCCGCGGGTGCCGACCACGAGCATGCTCGCGTCCTGACTCGCGTCCAGCAGGACCTGGGCGGGACGGCCGCGCTCGCATCGGACCTCGACCTCGACGAATGGCTCGCCGACCTGCTGTCGCAGTTCCTCGACGGAGTCCGTGACCTCGCGGGCGACGATGTCGTGCAGGTGCGGTGGCAGCGCGCCGCTCGTGCGGGGCCAGGTGGTCCGCTCCATGCCCGACGAACCGGCGCGGCCACCGCCGTAGACGCAGACGGCCCGCACGCCGACGCCGCGCAGCTGTGCCTCGCGCAGGGCGAAGAGCACGGCTCGGCGTGCGGGTTCCGAGCCGTCCGCGCCGACCACGATCGGCCCAGGAGAACCTTGTGCGGGACTGGTGTTCATGGGGACCTCCGCCTCGTACGGCCTGTGAGCGGGTTGCTCGGTGCGGCGGGCCCGGCGGGTACCAGGGAGGCATGGCTGCCGGTCGGCCCGCTGTTATTCAGGATCCTCCGGCCCGGTCGCCGTGGCACGCCCGTACCGCCGCGAACCCTGGGCATCAGCGGACCCGCGGTCCGCGACGGCATCGGCACCCCCGTCGTCCGAGCGCTGGCCAAGGCGAGGCGCCCGGCGCTCAGCGCCTCGCCCTCGGCGGCGATGATCTCGGCGCGCCTCTCGCGTTCGGCCTCCGCCTGCCGGGCCATCGCGCGCTGCATGCTCTGAGGTAGCTCGATGTCCTTCAGCTCGACCACCAGGACGAAGACGCCCCAGCGCTGGGTGAGGCCGTCGAGGATCTCCTTGATCCGCGAGTTGAGGGTCTCGGTGTCGGTTATCGGCGTCCCGGGAGGGCGGCCGCAGGGCCTGCCATCGTTCGGGACGAGGCGAAGGTTCACGCTCCGTGCGTGGCGGGGGGAAGTCGGGTGCGGGCGATCCTGGTGAGCTCCTCGGCGGTGACCAGGCCGACCAGCCGGCTGTCGTCCAGCACGAGGATCGGCGGCTCGGCGGTCGCGCGGTCCAGGACTTCGACGAGGTCGTCCGTGGGTGCGGTCACGGGGTGTCGGGGCGCGTGTTGCGCCTGCGCGGTGTTCAGCTGGGCGTGGTAGGTCAACAGGCCGGTGCTGACGACGGCGGCAGGGAGGCCGACGACCATGATGGCGAGCAGGATGTGGGAAAGCCACCACTGGACGCGATCGGAGGTCCGGCGTACCGGATTGCCGCAGCCTGAGTGTGTGCGCATGCTCTCCGCCTCCTCGTCGTGCTCGGGAAGTCGGCCGGGGTGCTTTCATCCTCGGTCGTGCGGAGTCGTCCTGGCGTGGTCCGATGGGCCCACACCGCCGCCGATGATGGGCCCTGATCAGGTCGGCCCTGGTGTCGGGCAGGGACGGGAGTGACGGGAGTATGGTGGGTAGTGGCCTGCAGGGCGAGCGAGGGAGTTCGACCGGATGGGCCTCGGGTGATGGGCGGAGGCTCCGCGCGAGGCTGTTTGTCGACGGTCGGGCTGAGAGGCCGGAAGGTCTGTGGGACCGGAAGGCGACCTCCAACACCTGATCCGGACAATGCCGGCGAAGGGAGCCCACCTTGCAGGTTTTTGTCCGCTGCGTGTCCTTCTCGGTTTCGCTGGCCGTGTGAATCCCTGCGGAGTAACGTTCTTATCAAGCAGTCGTGGTTCCGAAGTTCTCGCCCGCGGTGACATGCCGTGGGCGCTCTTGCTGTTCAGCGCCTCTCCGGACCAGGGCGATCACCTCCGGGCCCGCACTTGTGGGACCGATCAGTTTCCCTTGAAGGAGAAACGCATGGCTACCGGAACTGTGAAGTGGTTCAACGCCGAGAAGGGCTTCGGCTTCATCGAGCAGGATGGCGGCGGGGCCGACGTGTTCGCCCACTACTCGAACATCGACGCCCAGGGCTTCCGTGAACTCCAGGAGGGTCAGAAGGTGACCTTCGATGTCGTGCAGGGTCAGAAGGGCCCGCAGGCGGAGCACATCCGCCCCGCCTGACCTTCAGTGAACGAGCGGGCGCCCTGCACGGATCCACGTGCGGGGCGCTTTGCCGTCTGCTCCGGCACGAGAGCTGTCCGCTTCCTGGACGGTGCCCGGACATGCGAAAGACCCGCTTTCGGACCAGGAGCCGGTGCCTGAGGTGTCCTCAGGAGCACCGGGCGGTGTCGGCTCCTTCGACCGCGTAGATGGCCAGCCGCCTTGTCACGCAGTCCAGTACGCGAGCGAGTTCGTGGCCTTGATCCTCGGCGTCTCCCGGACGACGCTCGCGATGGCCCGCGACCGCCACCTGCCGCACGCGCCGGCGGCCATTCACCCCCGGTTCCAGGTGCCGCACCGGGCCGTCCTGGCGGTCGGCGCCGTCGCCTACGCGGTGCGCCGGGGCACCTTCGCATAGTCGCGATGCCCGCACCGTCTGCCCGTCCGCGCCGTGAACGCCCAGACCACAGGCCGTCGTACGGTTTCAGCCGGTGATTTCCCAGTACCCCGCGTGCACGGCGGCTGCCTCGTCGTACAGGTGCGGGCCCGACACCTCGACGGTGCCGCCGCCGGCCGCGAAGACCTGGCGGCACGGCAGGTCGAGCAGCGGCTCGTCCGGGTCCGCGCCCGCGAGGTCGTTCAGTTCGGTGGCGGCGAGGGCGTAGACGACCCGCCGGATGCCGCTCCAGTAGATCGCCCCGGCGCACATCGCGCACGGCTCGGTGCTGGTGTACAGGGTGGCTCCGGCGAGTTGGGCCGGGGCCAGGGTGCGCGAGGCCAGTCGTACCAGATTGATCTCCGCGTGGCCGGTGACGTCGTGGTCCGTCAGCACGGTGTTCTCGGCCGTGAGCAGGACGCTGCCGTCCGGGCCGGTCAGCAGCGCGCCGAAGGGGTGGTTGCCGTGCTCGCGCGCGCCGGCCGCGAGCCCGATGGCCTCGAGCAGGTGGGTGCGGATGTCATCGGCCATGACGTAACTCCTCAGGGGTGAGCCAACTGGCGAGGTTAAACGTATAACGGCGGCGAGGTGGGAAGGAACCCGCGCCCGGCCACCGGGCACTGCGGCCGTCAGCTGCCGTATCCACCCCCACCGGGCGTGCGGATCTCCAGCGCGTCGCCGGCCGTCAGGTCGGCGACGCCGCAGCCGGGCAGGACCTCGGTGCTGCCGTCGGCGTGCAGGATCCGGTTGACCCCGAGAGAACCCGGGGAGCCGCCTGCCAGCCCGTACGGGGGCACACGGCGGTGGCAGGAGAGGATACTGACCGTCATGGGCTCGCGGAAGCGCAATCGGCGCACTGCTCCGTTGCCGCCGTGCCAGCGGCCCTTTCCGCCGCTACCGGGGCGGACGGCGAACTCCTCGACGAGGACGGGCAGGCGCCACTCCAGGACTTCGGGGTCGGTGAGGCGGGAGTTGGTCATGTGGGTCTGGACGACATCGGCGCCGTGGAAGCCCGGGCCGGCGCCGGAGCCGGAGGCGATGGTCTCGTAGTACTGGTGGTGCGCGTTGCCGAAGCTGAGGTTGTTCATCGTGCCGGACCCTTCGGCCTGGACGCCGAGCGCGGCGTAGAGGGCACCCGTGATGGCCTGGGAGGTTTCGACGTTGCCGGCGGCGACGGCGGCGGGGTAGGCAGGGGCGAGCATCGAGCCGGGCGGCACGACGATCCGCAGCGGGCGCAGGCAGCCGTCGTTGAGCGGGATGTCCTCGGCGACCAAGGTGCGGAAGACGTACAGCACGGCGGCGGTGACCACGGCGGACGGTGCGTTGAGGTTGCTGTCGAGCTGGGGCGAGGTGCCGGTGAAGTCGATGGTCGCGCTGCGGGCCTGGCGGTCCACGCGCACCGAGACGGCGATCACGGCGCCGGAGTCGGTCTCGTAGCGGTAGGCGCCGTCGGTCAGGCCGTCGATGGCTCGGCGCACGGCCTGCTCGGCGTTGTCCTGGACGTGCCGCATGTAGGCCTGGACGACGTCGAGGCCGAAGTGGTCGATCATCGCGTTCACCTCCTCCACGCCCTTGCGGTTGGCGGCGATCTGAGCCCGCAGGTCGGCGAGGTTGGTGTCCGGGTCGCGGGACGGGTGGGGCGCCTCGGTGAGCAGCCGTACGGTCTCCGCCTCGCGCAGCCGCCCTTCCACCACCAGCGGCCAGGTGTCGAACAGCACGCCCTCCTCGTGGATCTCGCGGCTGGTGGCGGGCATCGAGCCCGGGGTGATGCCACCGATCTCGGCATGGTGGCCCCGGGAGGCGACGTAGAACAGCGGCTCGCGGCCGGACGGGTCGAAGACCGGGGTCACCACGGTGATGTCGGGCAGATGGGTGCCGCCGTGGTACGGATCGTTGACGGCGTAGGTGTCGCCGGGGCGCAGCCGCGGGCCCCGACGACGGATCACCTCCTTGACGGTGGTGCCCATCGAACCGAGGTGGACCGGGATGTGCGGGGCGTTGGCGACCAGGTTGCCGTCCGGGTCGAAGAGGGCGCAGGAGAAGTCCAGCCGCTCCTTGATGTTGACCGACTGGGCGGTGGACTCCAGTCGGGCGCCCATCTGTTGGGCGATGGCCATGAAGAGGTTGTTGAAGACCTCCAGCAGGACGGGGTCGGCGGCGGTCGGCAGGGTCTCCTCGGTGTGGCCCCCGACCAGCTCGACCAGCAGGTGCCCGGCCGGCGCCACGGTCGCCCGCCAGCCGTCGTCCACCACGGTAGTGGCGTTGACCTCGGCGATCACGGCCGGGCCGGTCACGACGGACTCCGGCCGCATCGACTCGCGCTCCAACAGCGGGACGCGGCGCCACCTCCCGCCGGCGTAGAGGCGGACGGCGACGGGCTTGGCCGTGGACGTGGGCACGGGGGAGAGGGCGTCGAGTTCGGGCTGCTCGGAGAGGCCGGTGCCTTCGACGGCGACGGCCTCGACGACGATCGGGCGGTCCATGAGGAAGGAGTAGGTGGCCCGGTGTCGGTCCTCGAACTCGGCGGCCATCGCGGAGACTTCGCCCAGCTGGATGGTGAGGGTGGTGTCGGTGCCCTGGTAGCGCAGCCGGGCCCGGTATGTCAGCCGGATCCGATCCGGCGGGGTGCCCTGGTCGAGCAGCTCGGCGGTGGCGGCCGCCGCAAGCTCGTCGGCGCGTGCCCGGAGGGCGGTCATCTCCTCGGCGGCCAAGGGCCGTTCCACGGCGTGCTCACGCAGGACGGTGGTATCGGCCAGGCCGATCCCGAGGGCGGAGAGCACCCCGGCCATCGGCGGGACCAGCACGGTGCGGATGCCCAGCGCCTCCGCCACCGCGCAGGCGTGCTGGCCGCCCGCGCCGCCGAAGGTGGTCAGCGCGTAACGGGTGACGTCGTGGCCCTGCTGGACGGAGATCCGTTTGATGGCGTTGGCGATGTTGCCGACCGCGATCCGCAGGAAGCCCTCGGCGACCTCCTCCCGTGACAATCCCCCGATGCCCTCGGCCAGTTCCGAGAACTGACGTCCGGCCGGTTCGACGTCGAGGGGCTGGTCGCCGTTCGGGCCGAAGACGCGTGGGAAGTGCTCGGCCTGGATCCGGCCGAGCAGCAGGTTGGCGTCGGTGACGGTGAGCGGCCCGCCGCGCCGGTAGCAGGCGGGCCCGGGATCGGCCCCGGCCGAGTCCGGTCCGACCTGGAGGCGCCCGCCGTCGAAGCGCAGCACCGATCCGCCGCCCGCCGCGACGGTGTGGATGGCGAGCATCGGCGCCCGCAGTCGCACCCCGGCGACCTGGGTGGTCACCACTCGCTCGTACTCGCCCGCGAAGTGCGAGACGTCCGTCGACGTGCCGCCCATGTCGAATCCGATCACCCTTTCGTAGCCCGCCAGTCGGGACATCCGCACCATGCCGACGATGCCGCCGGCCGGGCCGGAGAGGATGGCGTCCTTGCCCCGGAAGTGCCCGGCCTCGGCCAGGCCGCCGTTGGACTGCATGAACATCAGGCGGACATCGGCCAGTTCTTCGGCCACCTGCCGGACGTAGCGCCGCAGGCCGGGGGAGAGGTAGGCGTCCACCACGGCGGTGTCCCCGCGCGGCACCAGCTTCATCAGCGGGCTGGCCTCACTGGACAACGACACCTGGGCGAAGCCGAGTTGCGCGGCCAAGCGGCCGATCGCCTGCTCGTGCGCGGGGTGCAGGTAGCTGTGCAGGCAGACCACGGCGACGGACCGGATGCCGTCGCGCAGGCAGCCGCGCAGGTCCTCGGCGAGCCGGTCGAGGTCGGGCGGGCGCAGCACCGTGCCGTCGGCGGTGACCCGCTCGTCCACCTCGACCACCCGGGCGTACAGCGGCTCGGGCAGGACGATCTCGCGGGCGAAGATCTGCGGCCGGTCCTGGTAGCCGATCCGCAGCGCGTCCGCGAAGCCTCGCGTGATCACCAGTGCGGTCGGCTCGCCGGTGCGTTCCAACAGGGCGTTGGTGGCCACCGTGGTGCCCATCCGGACCGCCTCGATGCGCGCTCCGGGCGGCAGCAGCGCCCGGATCCCCGCCACGGCGGGGTCGCGGTAGCGGGCCGGGTCGTGCGAGAGCAGCTTGTGGGTCAGCAGACGGCCGTCGGGGGCCAGCGCGGCCACATCGGTGAAGGTTCCGCCCCGGTCCACCCAGAACTGCCAGCCCCTGGACGTCATGACCGGCTCCCTCCGCCGTGCCGTGCGGCGCCCCGCGCGTGAGTGGCCCCGCGCACGAGTATCCGACCGAGCGAAGTCGGCGGGCAAACGGGACATACTGGTCGTTCGGGCCGACTTCGGAGGCAGCGATGACGACCACGACGGTGGGAGTGCTCCGCGAGACCGTGCCGGGAGAGCGCCGGGTGGCGCTCGTGCCCGAGCTGGTACCGGCCGTCGGACGCCTCGGGGCGACGGTCCTGATCGAACCCGGCGCCGGCGCCCCGGCCGGCCACCACGACGCCGACTACCGCGCCGCGGGCGCCGCCGTGGCCGGGCGCGCCGAACTGCTGAACCACGCGGACGTGCTGCTCGGCCTCCACCCGCCGTCCGTGGACCCGGCACGCGAGCTGCGCCCCGGACAGGTCCTGGCCGCGATGCTGCGCCCGCACCGGATCCCGTACCTGGTCCGGCAGTGGGCCGACCGCGGGGTGACGGCGATCGGACTCGACCTGGCACCCGACCTGCCCGCCGCCTACCCGCTGGACGCCGAGGCCTCCCAGAGCAGGGTGGCCGGTTACCGGGCGGTGCTGCTCGCCGCCACTCGGTTGGACCGCTGCCTGCCGCCCTGGGGCGCGGCGGACGGCCTGTTCGACCCGGTCCGGGTGCTGGTGGTCGGTGCCGGCCACCCGGGCCTGCAGGCGATCGACACCGCCCGCCGCCTGGGCGCGCAGGTCAGCGTGGTCGAACTGCGCCACCGCGAGCGCGGGGCGGTCACCGCCCTGGGAACAGGGCTGCTGGATCTTCCCGGCCTCCACCCGGTGGCGGACGACCGGGAGCTGTGGGAGACCCTCGACCAGGAACACCCGGCGTGGGTGGCGGGGCTCGCCGGGGCCGCCGCATGCCACGACGTCGTGGTGACGACCCTCGGACTGCCCGACCGGATACCTCCGGTACTGCTGCACAGGGCGGTGGTGGCAGGGATGCGGCCCGGCTCGGTGCTGGTGGACCTGGCGGTCGGCCCGGAGGGCGGCAACATCGAGGGCATTCTCCCGGACACCACGACACTGGTCGGCGACGGGGTGACCGTGATCGGTGCCGGGGAACTCGCCGCCCAGGTGCCCGTGACCGCGTCGCGCGCGTACGCCCACAACGTGCTCGCACTGCTCGGCCGCCTGCTGCGGGGCGGAGCACCCACGGCCGACCCCGTTCTGGGGCCGATGCTGGTGACCGATCGGGGCACGGTGCGGCACGAACCCACCAGGCGGCTGTTGCTGGAGGCGACCGCCGTGGCGGGCCTGCCGTAGGTTCAGGACGCCGCAGGGGAGAACAGCACCGCGTGGCGGGCGATCGAGGCCCCGTGCTCGGCGCACTGCTGGTAGCAGCAGGACAGCAGGACGAGATCGGCGGTGTCGACCGGGTCCGCGTCCGCGTCCGCTTCGCGGAGGAGCAGCTCGTACAGCAGCCGCTGCCGTTGGCCGACCTCGTGCAGCTCGCTCAACACGTCCGCCACGCCCTTGGGCGCGCCGGACTCCAGGGCGTCGGCCGCCCGTGCGACCAGGCCCAGCGCAGCGTCGGCGATGCCGTGCAGCGAGGCCAGCGGGCGCTCACCGAACAGCTCCCGCCCCTGGCGCGCCCAGGCCGCCTCCAGCAGCCGCTGCACCAATTGCCCGAGGGCCTCCACCTCGCAGCCGACGTGGACCCCGACGACGACCCCGGCCCGCCCCCCGAGCGCTCCGGCGGCGTCCTCCTCGATCCGGGACCGCAGCTCGGCCAGGGCCTTCTCCGCGGCCGGAATCCCGTTGCCGCCGCCCGCCGGATCGGCCAGTACGGCCGTCGCGCCGCGCAGCGCGGTGTGCGCGAGCCGTACCAGAGCGGCCAACTCGCCGATCAGGGCGCGGTACGCGCCGTCTGCGCCGCCGGACATCCCGTGCACTCCCGTCCTCCAGCCCCCTCGACCAGTGTCGCCCCGTCGTCGCGGGGCCGCCTCGGCCAGGACGCTCACGGCAACGGCAGCCGTGGCCTGGCCCCGCGGTGGTGCGCGGCGGTGGGGCCGATCGGCCCCGAGGAGCCGAGGCGGACGGGCACCGGGGCGGCCGTCACCTCGCAGACGGTGCGGTGCCGCGTGGTCGTTCCGCCGTGGTCAGACCAGGCCCGCGCCCCAGGCACGGGCACGGTCGAGCTCGCCGGCGCGCAGCGGGCCGTCGGCGCCCTCGACGAGGAAGCCCTCGGGCTCGGCGACCACGTCGTAGTGGTGGCCGGAGAGCCGGTGGGCGATGCCCTCGGCGGCGCCGCCCGCCCGGGGCGTGTCGACGCGGGTGTCGAACGCGGCGGCGTAGGTGCCGGATTCGGTCTCGGGCAGGTCGTGGAACCAGGACCGCAGGCCCGGCCCCCGGGCGGCCCGGTGGGCCTCGGCGGCGGCTTCCTCGCGGCCCTCCCGGTGGTCCTCGGCAGCGGCTGCCATCCGGCGGCTGAGCCCGGAGGACATGCCGTGCAGGTGGGTCGGGCCGCCCACCACCAGCAGGTCCGCGGACCGGGTCTGGTCGGGCCCGGCCTCGGCCACCGGGAGGCAATCGACGGCCGCCTCCGGGTCGGCCTGGTGGACGCCCTCGGCGATCGCCCGGGCGATCTCGCGGGTGTTGCCGTACATGCTCTCGTACACGATCACGGTGTGCATGGTCCGCACCTTTCGTCACCCCTCAGGTTCGCTCCGCGGACACCGTCCGGGCGCGGGCCGTTCGGCCCGGATCGGGTCGCCGGGTGGGCCGGATCAGTCCTACGGGACGATGGCGACCGGGCCGAGAACGACGGAACGGCGCAGGTCTTCGGAACTCGCGGACGTCATGGCTCCTCCTCGGGGACGGCGACCGGCCCTTGCTCCACGCTAGGCAGGCCCGGCACTCGCCACGCGGGCCGACCGGCCCATGGCCCCGAGCCCGGCGGTCCCACCGCGAGGACGTCGATCGGTGCCCCCGACCGCACCAACCGGTCGATCCCGTATTCGTCCAGCCCGCCGCTGTCAGTCGGTGAAGAGGTGCGGGTGGGGCGGTGCGGCCACGGGCGCGTTCCCGTGCTCGTGCTGGAAGTGGTGGATCCGGGCGTCGGGGCCCGGGAAGTACTCGGTCACCCGGTCGTCGTCCGACCAGTGCACGTCGTACGGCGGGCTGCCGTCCGGGTGGTGCAGGCCGACGATCTCGCCGTCTCTCCGGGCCGCGCCCGGTCGGGTGCCCTGGACGATGATGCGGTCTCCGACGGCGGCTTTCATGCCGTCCTCCCTGGGGCGGTGCGGGGGCGCCGGGCCGTGCCCGGTCTTCCGTACCTCCATGGGACCACCGAAGGCCGGTCGGGGCAGGGGCCGGTCGGCCCTGCCTCGGGCCCCGGGCGGGGGAGGAGGCTGGAGAGGTAGAACGCGACGGCCGAGGAGTTGCGCCATGCCCACCGTCCACACGCCGCAGACCACCGCCGAGGCCCTGCTGGCCGACGGCACGACGGTCGGGATCCGGCCGATCGGCCCGGACGACCGGCAGGCCGTCCTGGACCTGCACAACGACGGGTTGTCCGAGGAGAGCCGCCGGATGCGGTTCTTCGGGGTCAGCCGCAACACGCCGGGGCAGGCCGCCGACCGGGATGAACCGGGACAGCCGCTGGTCCTCGCCGATCACACCCAGGGCGCCGTACTCCGCGTCCACCAGCGTGACCGCGGCCTCCACGATGTGCTGCAGGGCCTGAGCCAGCTCCAGGTCGCGCCCGACCGCCAGCACCGCCTCCAACAGGCTGTGCACCCGGTCGCGGGTGCCCCGGGCCGCGTCCAGCCGGGCCTGCAGCTCCTCCAGGAGTTCGTCCAGCCGCAGCTTCGGCACGGGGGCGGAACTCTCCGATGCGCTGACCAAGGGATCCTCCACGGCTCGCCCGACGCCACTGACCAGCCTAGGTGCGTACGGTCCGGTGCGCCGGGTGCAAGAGGGCCCATCGGCCCAGCCGGAGGACCCCGCCGGCCCCCTGGCGCCGGGCGTGGCCGCGCACAAGGCTGGAAGGGCGAGCGGAACCGTCCCGGCTCCGCCACTCCCCGAGGAGTGATCGCGGCATGAAAGCGCTCACCTACCACGGACCCGGCCGCCGTACCTGGGGCGATGTCCCGAACCCGGTGGTCCGCGACCCGGAGGACGCCGTTGTCCGGGTGGACGCGGTCACCATCTGCGGCACCGACCTGCACATCCTCAAGGGCGACGTCCCCGAGGTCACCCAGGGCCGGATCCTCGGCCACGAGGCCGTCGGCACCGTCACCGAGACCGGACCGGGCGTACGCACGGTCACGGCCGGCGACCGCGTCCTGGTCTCCTGCATCTCCGCCTGCGGCCGCTGCGCCTACTGCCGCGGCGCGAGCTACGGCCAGTGCACGGGCGGTGGCGGCTGGATCCTCGGCCACCTGATCGACGGCTGCCAGGCCGAGTACGTCCGCACCCCCTTCGCGGACACCTCCCTGTACAGGCTGCCCGAGGGCGTCGGCGACGAGGACGCCTTGCTGCTCGCCGACATCCTGCCCACCTCGTACGAGGTCGGCGTCCGCAACGGCAGGGTCGGCCCGGGCGACACCGTGGTGATCGTCGGCGCCGGGCCGATCGGGCTCGCCGCGATCCTCACCGCCCGCCTCTACAGCCCGTCCCGCGTCCTCGCCGTCGACCTCGCCCGGAGCCGAATCGACGCCGCCAAGCGCTTCGGCGCCGACGCCGTGCTCACCGCCGCCGAGGTCACCCCGGAATCCGCGCGGTCGCTGAGCACGGACGGCCTCGGCGTGGACGTCGCGATCGAGGCGGTCGGCGTGCCCGAGACCTTCGAACTGTGCACCCGCCTGGTGCGCCCCGGCGGCCGGGTCGCCAACGTGGGCGTGCACGGCAGGTCGGCGGTGCTCCACCTGGAGGACCTCTGGGCCCGGAACATCACCATCACCACCGGTCTGGTCGACACGAACAGCACCCCGTTGCTACTGGGCCTGCTGGCGGCCGGCCGACTGGACGTCGCCGGGCTGGTCACCCACCGCTTCGGCCTCGACGAGATGCAGGACGCCTACGACGTCTTCGCCGACGCGGCCGCCACCGGAGCACTCAAGGTCGCGCTCTTCCGGACCTGACCCGCGGGCACCGGCAAGCCGAGGAGGCACACCGTGGACACCAGCCCCGATATCGACGCCGTCAGGCGAGCCGTTCCTGCCGAGGTGGCCCGCCGGATCGTCGAACGCCGCGACCAACTCGGCCTGGATGAAAAGATGTTGGCCTATCAGGCGGCCATGGCGCCCCGCTACCTGAGGCATCTGCTGGATGCCGGCCCGGCCTTCGATCCGGGCGGGTTCGCCCGGATCGCCGCCGCACTGCGGATGACCTGGTCCGAGCTGCTGGAGGGGCGCGCCGATGCTCCCCCGGGGCAGCCGGACCCCGGCCCGCGCCCCCTGCTGCTCCACCTCACCGAACCACAGTGCTGGGAGCTGATCGGCACCCACGGTGTCGGCCGGATCGGCCTGCCCGGCGGGTCCGCACCGGCCGTCCTCCCGGTCAACTACGCGGTGGACGCCGGAACGATCGTCTACCGCACGGCCGCTCACGATGCCGCCGCAGCAGGGAACGGCACACCGGTCTCGTTCCAGGTGGACCACATCGACGACCACCTGAGCCGGGGGTGGAGCGTGCTCCTCCTCGGCGAGGCGCAGCACGTCGGAGACCCGGCCGAGCAGGAGCGGCTGGCGGCGCTGCCCGGCGCCACACCCTGGGCCGGCGGCTCCCGCCCGCTGTGGGTACGGATCCGCCCGGACAAGGTCACCGGCCGTCGGATCGACACCGGCTGAGCGGAGCGCAAGGTCGCGGACGGCACGGGTTGGCGGACGTCCGGGCAAAGATCGACCACTGGCGGTACGGGACACGAGGCGACGGCGGCGGGCCGCTGACCCCGGCCTCGCCGGTGCGGGTGGCGCAGCGAGGATGTCGACGACCTCGGCGCGCACCGGGGCGGGGAGAACGGAACAGGCTCCGGGGCGGTCGCACCGTGCCGTCCGACCCGTGGCGCGGCCCCGTCTTCGGCCTGACGCTGGAAGTGAAGGGGCGTGGCAGGAGCCGACCCGCACCACCCTGTTCTCCGGCGCCGGCGGACCTGCCACCGTACGGTCGGCCGCCGACGAAGGGATGACGATGTCCACCGCATCACCCAGCTGGCCCACCTCGACCACGGCATGGGTCGTGGACCACACCTCTCCGATCGGCGACAACCCACTTCGTCTGGTCGAACGGCCGCTGGACGACACCGGCCCGAACGGACTGCTCCTCGAAGTGGAGGCCTGCGGAGTCTGCCGCACCGACCTGCACCTGGCCGAGGGGGACCTGGAGCCACGCGTCCCGCGCTGCACGCCCGGCCACGAGATCGTCGGCCGAGTCCTGCGCACCGGCCCCGACGTCACGGACTTCACACCCGGCGCCAGAGCCGGTGCCGCCTGGCTCGCGGGCACCTGCGGGCAGTGCCGGTACTGCCGGGCCGGACGGGAGAACCTCTGCCCCCGCTCGCGCTACACCGGCTGGGACCTCCACGGCGGATACGCCCGGTACGCGGTGGTCGACGCCCGCTTCGCCTACCACCTGCCCGAAGGGCCACCGGCCGAGGAACTGGCGCCACTACTGTGCGCCGGCATCATCGGCTACCGCGCCCTGGAACGCGCCGAACTACCCCCAGGCGGCCGCCTCGGCCTCTACGGCTTCGGCGCCTCCGCCCACCTCACCGCCCAACTCGCCCTCGCCCGGGGCGCCGTGGTCCACGTCCTCACCCGCTCCGACGAAGCCCGACGGCTCGCCCTCGACCTGGGCGCCGCCTCGGCCGCGGACGCCTACGACGCTCCACCCGAACCGCTCGACGCCGCGATCCTCTTCGCCCCCGTCGGCGACCTCGTCCCCGTCGCCCTCGCGGCACTCGACCGCGGCGGCACCCTGGCCGTGGCCGGGATCCACCTGACCGACATCCCCTCCCTCAACTACCAACGCCACCTCTTCCAGGAGCGCACCCTGCGCAGCGTCACCGCCAACACCCGCGCCGACGGCCTCGCCTACCTCGCCGAAACCTCCCGGCACCACCCCACCGTCCACGTCCAGCGCTACGCCCTGGACCGAGCGCCGGACGCACTCGCCGATCTGGCCGCCGACCGCGTCACCGGGGTCGCCGTCCTCACTCCATGAACGCGCCCGACGGTGGCCGGACCACCGCGCGCCGCGACCAACCGGACGTTCTCGACTCCACCCTGCCCCTGGTCAGCCGTGCGTTCGCCGCCGACCGCCTCGTCGAAGCGCTGGGCGGCCGAGCGCAGGAACGGTCGGCACGACGGTCAGCCAGGGCGATCTCTCCAGCGCCGAAGCCGGCCTCGCCGCCCTTGCGGCGCTGCTGCTCATCCGGTGCCCGACGCATCCACGTCGGGGTCCCGGTGGCGCCGGGCCCGGCCGGCGGGAACCATGGCAGGAGGAGCGCGCCGGCGCCGGGGCGGGTACGGGAAGGCAGGGTCTGGATGTCATTGATCGACTTTTCCGCTCTGCGCAGGCTGGTGGCGGAGGCAGACGTGCTCACCCGGGACCCGCGAGTCCCGACGACCGAGGCCGAGCGGCGGCTCGCCGACGTGTACTACACGATCTGCGTCTACATCGGCCTGCGCGATCCGGCGCAGGCCCTGGAACAGGCTCGCAGACTGCTGGCAGAGCAACAGCCCCTCGTGGGTACTCACTGAAGCTGCGAGTAGGCCCCCAACTGTCGCCACGGCGATGGCCCTCGCCATCGGGGTGAACCTCGGCCGGGAGCTGGCCCGGCTCCTCCTGTCCGCGCCGCGCGCCGCCCCGCCGGACAGCCGGCGGGGCGGTCGCCACCGTGGGTAGGGGTTGCGGCGGATCCGCAGGGCGGGCACGAACAGCGGCCGGCAGACCGGTTTGCCCGGCCGGTGCGGTGGTAGACGCGGGGGTTGTGGACAGGCCCTGACCGGTGAACCGCCGTGCGGGCCGTCCCGACACCCGTACCGTTCCCTCATCAACCCGGGAGGCCTCCGTGATCGCCCTCGGCGTCATCCTGCTCATCATCGGCTTCGTCACCGGCATCTCGATCCTGTGGACCATCGGCATCGTGCTGCTCGTCATCGGCCTGGTCCTGTGGATCGCCGGTTCCCTCGGGCATGCCATCGGCGGACGCCGCCACTACTACTGAACCGCCCGGCTGCGCCGCATCGGCGCGGGACGGGCACGTGAAGCGTCGGCGGCCTCGGGGCGCACGGCGAGTTCCCTGCAGCGACGGGCAAGGAAACCTGCGACGGCCACCGGAGAGACGGCCTTCAGCGACGTCGGATTCTCATCCGAGTACGGCGCGCTGAGGGCCGCTGTGCCGTTTTTCGCAGGTCGCGGGTGCGGTCGTCGGATCACGGCCCGAGAACGGGCAGCCGGTTCCGGGAATCCCGGACGGGCCGGGGCCGGGTCAGGGGCGGTCCTCGTGGATCCCGCAGATCCAGGCCAGTGCCTGGTGGGCGCCGAGGACGTACACGTGGTCCGCCCCTCGTGTCAGGGCCTGCCGGAGGCCGACGCCGGCGGCCTGGCACTCGGCCAGTAACTGGGCGCGGCACGGTCCGGCGGTGCCGGGCACGGCGGTGGCGGTGACGGGCGCCGCGATCTGGGCGCCGACGGCCCAGCGGTAGGCGCCCAGTACGCCGTGCTCGAAGCCGGTCCAGGGCCGGGGGCGTCGGTTGGCCGTGTCGATCGCGGCGAACACCTCGTCCATCGGGCGCACTCCCACGGCCGGGATCATCTCGTCACTGGTCATGTCCGCAACCTACGTCCGCCCGACGCCGCTCGCCCGGGAACGACGGCCGGGTGTGGCGCGGGGACCTCGGCTCCCGGTGAATCGGGACCGTCGGTACGGTGCTGATCGTCCAGTCCTGGCTGATCGGCGTCGGCTGCGCCGTCTACGGCGGCGCGTTGGCCGGGCGCGCCGTCGTCCGGGCCCGTCGGGGGTCGTAGCAGCCGCTCGCTGCTCACCGGCTTCCTTCGGAGGCACTCGGCGATCCGCCCCGGGAGCACGCGATCGGCGGCTCACGCTCTGCGGGTGTGAAAGGGGCGGTCGCCGGGCACGCGCCAGTAGCACGGGACCTGCCGACTTGGGGGTGAACCCGATGGACAGGCCAGCACGCCACGGCTGCCTCGGCGGGCGGGGTCGCTGCCTTGACTTGTCCGCTGTGCAGCACCCCGTCGCCGTGGCCCGGCACTTCGCTGAGGAGGTGCTGGCTTCGTGGGGCGTTGGCGGCGCGGTGCGGGAGGACATCGTGTTGGTGGTCAGCGAGTTGGTCGCCAACGCCCGCCTGCACACCCGTGGTCCACGCCGGGTCAGCCTGACGGCGCGCGGCGGCAGCGTGCGGATCGAGGTCACCGACGGCAGCCCCGTCCGGCCGGTGCAGCGCCCGACGAGCCCTGGGCGACCGGGCGGTTACGGCCTGTTCGTCGTCGAGGAACTGTCCACTCGGTGGGGCGCCGACGTCGGACGGGCAGGGAAGGCTGTCTGGGCCGAGTTCTCCGTCCCCGGTGCACGGGACTAGCGCGAGGGCCCGCACGGTCGGTTCGACGAGCGGGCCTGCCCGGCCCGGGTGCCGGGTTCGTTTCCCGGATGCGGGGTACACGCGGCAGTCCAAGGACAGGAGGGTGTGACCATGCCTCGCGGATCGAGTCCGAAGAGGGAGCGGCAGTACGAGCACATCAAGGACAGCGCCTTGGACCGCGGTGAAAGTCAGAAGCGCGCCGAGGAGATCGCGGCCCGCACGGTCAACAAGGAGCGGGCCCGGCACGGGGAGTCGAAGACCGCCAGCCGCAGCTCGGTGAAGGACATGTCCTCCTCCCGGCGCGGCGGGCTGCGCTCGCACAGCGGCGCCCAGGGCCCCACGTACGACCAGCTGTACAACGAGGCCAGGCAGCGCAACATCCACGGCCGTTCGAAGATGAACAAGAAGCAACTCGAACGCGCCCTCGGTCGATAGGAGTGGGTGACCACGGGTACGGTTCCGGTGCCTCCCGACCCCGACATCACTCCGACGCCACACGGCATCTGCGTCCCCGCCCGCCTGGGCGGGGGGATGCGTCTGGCGATATCCGCGCGGGTCTCCGCACCGCGGAGGGACGGTCCTGGTCCCACGCGACCCAGTCTGGAGAGGAGCTTTCCATGTCCACTGACGCCATCGTCCTCCTGAAGGAGGATCACAAGGAAATCCGCCGGCTGTTCCGGGCCTTCGAAGCCGCCGACGAGGACGCCAAAGCCACCAAGCACAACCTGGTCGACAAGATCGTCGAAGCCCTCACCGTCCACACCTACATCGAGAACGAGGTCATGTACCCCATGGTGCGCGAGCTCGTCCCGGAGCTGGAGCGGAACATCCTGGAGTCCTTCGAGGAACACCACGTCGCTGATGTCCTGTGCGCCGAACTGGACACGATGGGCCCCGACGACGAGCGGTTCGACGCCAAGACGACGGTGCTCATCGAGGCGGTCAGCCGCCACATCGAGGAGGAGGAGCACGACTGGTTCCCCCAGGTGCGGGAGACACTGGGCCGCAAGGAACTCCAAGGGATCGGCGCTCGCATGATCGAGGTCCGGGCCACCGCGCCGAGGCGTCCCAAACAGCCGAGCGCGCTCAGGAAGGCCGCCGACGCGATCTTCGGCTGAGCCGGTCGCCGATGCCGCCAGGGTTTCCGTGGCGAAGCTACGCGCCTGGGCCACCGGGTGCGCCGCGCCCGTGAGGTCCAGACAGCAGGTGGCCGCCGGCCGGGCGTCCGGCGGCGCCGGTCCCCGGGTCCGTGCTGTCAGTCATCAGGTCCACCTCGTCATCTGAGGCCGGCCAGGCGGTGGCCCGAATTCCGTCTCCGGCGGCTGCCCGTGGCACACGGTTCCACACAGCCGGTGGCCGGTCGAACAGGCACCGATCGGTGAGCGCCGACCGCGAGACCCGGCGAGTGTCTTCGAGAATAGACGTAGCAAAGCGGGGACGACGCCGACGACAACTGCGTGTCCGCAGCCCGCGATCGGGGGACCGGCGGGGTCGCCCGGCAGCTCTGCGCCGACAGCGCCTCCGCTGGCCGAACGGCTCCGGAGCCGGGTGCAGGCCCCGTCCGGGTGGTCCGATGACCTGCGCGGATACCCGACCCGCGAAGTGCCGCCACCGCCGGGGCGCGCGCTGTCCAGGAGTCTGCCGCCCCCGGGCGAAGGAGCCGCTCAGCGGACGAGGACGCATAGCAGGCAGGTGTCGTCGCGTGGATCTGCGGGCCCGACCGCGTCCGTGAGTTCACGGGCGATGGCCGCACAGGGGTTCGCCGCCGCGAGGTCTTCGATGGTCTTGGCGAGGCGGTCGAGGCCGATGCGCAGGTCTTCGCCGTGGCGTTCGACCAGACCGTCGGTGAAGAGGAAGAGCCGGTCACCAGGCCGCAGTTCGCTCTGCGCGAGCTCGTACTCGCTGCCCGGGTCGGCCCCCAGAATGCGACCGGCGGGGCGGGACAGGGCGTCGGCCGCGCCGTCGCGCAGCCGGAGCAGGGGCGGGTGGCCGGCCTGCGCCCAGGTGAGCAGCGCGGATCCGTCCGGCATCTCGAGAACGGTGAACCAGTCGCCGCCCACCGGGGTGCCGGCCTCGGCGGAGAGGTAGGAGACCTCGCAGCGAAGCCCGGCGATGTCGAGCGGCTGGGTCGGGACGGGGAGCAGCGCCTCCTGAAGGCGTGCGGCCAGGAGGTGTTCGGTGTGCAGGGTCCGCTGCTGGGCGCTGACCGCCCGTTGGGCCCCGCCCAGGGCCTGTTGGGCGAGGGCCTGCTCGGTCAGGTCCTGGAAGAAGCCGTGGACCTCGACGGGCGCGCCGTCGGCGTCGGTGACGGCCTCGGCGACGATCCGCAGGTGCTTGGTGCCGTGCCGGGTGCGGATTCGCAGCGGCACGTCGATCGGCCGGCCTTCACCCAGCAGCCGGCGCATCGCCGCGCCCGTTGCGGAGATGTCATCGGGAAGGACGTGCCGGGAGAGTTCGCGGAGGGTCATCGGGCCGAGCGCCGGGTCCCGGTCGAAGATCGTGAACACCTGCGCGGACCACTGCAGTCGGCACGGTCACGGACCGGCCCGGGGCGGAACCCTTTCATCCACATACGGAGGTGTGGGGGGTTGCGGCCACGCCCTCGACACCTTCGACCTGGCGAGCTGCGCGACCACCTGGCCGGCGCGGACTGGATCGACGACACCGGGTTCGCGCTGATCGCGGACCAGGAACGCGAGCGCGCACCACCTCCCGGACCGAAACTGTGCCGAGGGGACGTCCCCCAGGGGACACCGCCGCCTCGGCAGCTGCCCGACGTCTGGGGGGCCGTGCCGCTACCGCGGGATTTCGCCGTCGGCCGCCCCGTCGAGCAGGCCGGCGGTGTCGGTCAGCAGCAACAGCCGTGAGACCTGCGGGCTCGCTGCTCGCACCCGCATCGCACGGTTGAAGGCGAGTGCTTGTCGACGTCCCTGAAGCAGCGCGTTCAGGCCGCCGCAGTCGCAGAAGGTCACTGCGCCGAGGTCCACCTCGACGAGGGTGGGAAGGCCGGCGAGCGCGGCGGTGAGCGCGCGACGGAGGTGGTGCGCATTGTCGTGGTCAAGTTCGCCGGCCACCATCACGATGACAGTCCCGGCCGGATCGCGCCGTGAGCTGATGGCGAGGTTCTCGCCTTGGCCCGTGGCTGCGGCGTACGCCGTACCCGACGGCGCAGCGTCGGCAGGCCTGCGTATCCGTGGGGCGCGGCGATACAACATGACCTTGCTCCTCCCGCTGGCACGGGTGCTGTCAACCAGATCCTCCGCCCCGGGCGCGAGACATGTCAATAGATACGTGAAATGTATTGCGCTAGTTGCGAAGCGCGAACTGCCATTCGTATGATGGGGGCATGGAAACGACGTCTGACACCAGCACGAACGAGGGCCGCACGAGGTGGACGTTCCTCACCAACCACGCGCGCGTGCTGTCCCTCCTCGCTCGGGACCCGGGCGTCCGGCTGCGCGACGTCGCAGCGGCCTGCGGGCTGACCGAGCGTGCGGTCCAGGGCATCGTCGCGGACCTTGAGGCCGAGGGCTATCTGACCCGCTCCCGCGAAGGGCGGCGCAACCGCTACCGGATCGCCCCCGAGGCCAGGCTGCGCCACCCCGTCGAGGCACGACACACCATCGGCGCCCTCCTCGCGCTGCTCAGCGAGGAGGCCGACCCGGAGCAACTTGATTCGTCGGCCGGAGCGGCCGGCGAGGACGAGGGCGGCCGGTTCGCACTGCAGCGGTGAGCCGCTGCGGGCCGGGCGCGGCCGCCGTCGACAGGAGCCTGGAGAGCAGGGAGTGTGAGATGACTGCGAGGGCTGACACGACTGCGGATCCGGCCCCGGCCACCGACCTGGACGACCTGCCGGTGATCGACGATCCGCTGGCCGTCGGCGCCTGCGAGGCACGTGAGTTGTCCAGGGTGCTGCTGCTGCGTCTGCGGGAGTCGGAGCAGGGCAGCGCGCGTTACTCCTACGTGCGTGGCACGCTCATCGAACTGAACGTGTCACTGGTCAAGTTCGCGGCTCGTCGGTTCCGGGGCAGCCACGAGTCGATGGACGACATCGTGCAGGCCGGGGTGGTGGGCCTGATCAAGGCCATCGACCGCTTCGACCCCGAGCGGGGTGTGGAGTTTTCCAGCTTCGCCCTGCCGACCATCGTCGGTGAGATCCGGCGGTTCTTCCGCGACACCACCTGGAGCGTCCACGTGCCACGCCGACTTCAGGAGGCACGGATCGCGGTCGTCAAGGGATCCGACGAACTGGAGCAGCAACTGGGCCGGGTACCCAGCCTGGCGGAACTGGCCGACCACGTCGTACTGACACAGTGCGAGGTGCTCGAGGCCAAGGTCGCTTCCCGGGCACGGACCACGATGTCGCTGGACGCGCCGATCGAGGACGGCGGCGCGGACACCGCTCTGGAGGGCCGGCTGGGTTGCTACGACCCGGCGCTCGCCATGGTGGAGGACATGCAGTCACTCAAGCCGCTGATCGCCGCACTGCCGGAGCGCGAGCGGCGGCTGCTTTCCCTGCGGTTCTGCGAGGGCCTCACCCAGGCTCAGATCGGGCACCGACTCGGGGTCTCGCAGATGCACGTGTCCCGCCTGCTGGCCCACTGCCTCGATGAGCTGAGGGCCGGCCTCACCGGCGAGGGCGACCGGGACGGACAGCCACGAACGGGATCGATCCGTCCCGCCCGCTGACTCACCTCACCCGCAGTACCGACCGTCCTGGTCGCACTACCGGCGGACCCTGGCCCACCGACTGCGCCAACTGGCCGATTCGGGCTGAACGCGGCAGCCTCGCGGCCCACCTGGTCCGCGAGCACCGAACCGGAGCGGGCAGAGGTGCCCCACCGCGTGCTTGCGGCTGACCGCCCACGTGGGTCGAGCGGGTCGCGGCGGGGCGATCCGGGTCGGCGGGGCGGTGCGCCGAGCGGGACGGGTGCGAAGAACGTCGTGCTGCCCGAGGCGGTGCTTGCCGAGGTGGAGGCGGTGGCCCGCGACGCCGCCGGTTACCGCACCAAACTGCCCGACCGCTGCGGCTACCAGCAGTGGCAGGCCCGAGGTGGCCCTCGCGTTGCCGTTCGGCTTCGGGCACCGGACCTCCCCTGTCTCCGACGGACGTTCGGCGGCGGGAGCACGTTTCGACCCGCCGATTCCGGGCAGCGGCTCGGCATCGAAGAACGAGGGAGGACCTGATGTCAACTGGGACCCTCATCGCGGTCATTGTCCCCGTCGCAGTCGTGCTGATCCTGGCCGCCGCGGTGCTGTGGTACCTGAGCCGCCGTCGCCGGCTGCGGCAACAGTTCGGCCCGGAGTACGACAGGGCCGTCCGCCGTTCCGGCAACCGGCTGTCCGCCGAGCGGGAGCTGCGGGAGCGTGAGCAGCGCCACGAACAGCTGAGGATCAAGCCGCTGCCGCCGGACACCAGACAGCAGTACGCCGAGGACTGGACGCGTGTCCAGCAGGAGTTCGTCGACCGGCCCGGCGAGGCGGTGCAGCACGCCGATCGGCTGGTCACCCTGCTGATGCACGACCGCGGCTACCCCACCGAGGACTACGAACAACGGCTCCGCGATCTTTCCGTCGAACACGGGCAGACCCTGGAGCACTATCGCGTCGCCCACGCGATCAACGCCGAGGCTCGACGGGACAACGCCACCACCGAGGAACTCCGGGGCGCGATGGTGCACTACCGCGCGCTGTTCTCGGAGCTCCTCGACGGCAACGAGCCGCGGGGGCGGGGCGCGGCGACCGAAGGAGGATGACAGGGATGTCGCAGATGCACTACGACGACAAAGGACGGATGACCACAGAGGACATCGCCGCCGCCAAGGAGAAGGGACAGGAGAAGACCGGGTCGGCGGAGCAGGCCGGCGCGACGTTCGGCACGGACGAACAGGAGCGCGGGGAGCAGCGGGCCGTCTTCCCGGGCGAGGCCACCGGCCGTCCGTCCGGCGAGGGCCCGGAGGACGTTCCCGCCTCGGGCGGCCCGCAGCCGCAGCAGGGCACTGGGCGGACGGACGAGGGCGCCGGCTCGACGAACGCGGGCACTGGCACCGGGACGAGCGACAAGAGCGGCCACGACGGCCGGGCTGACGAGGACGGGAACCCGGACCGGGAGGACGACGGCCGGGATGATCGTGAACCACTGCTGCCCGCGGCGGAGGCCCAGGAGCTGCGGGTGCGCTGGCAGCAGGTGCAGACGGACTTCGTCGACGACCCCCGGGCGGCCGTCCACACTGCGGACGCCCTCGTTGCCGACCTCATGCAGCGGCTGGCCGAGTCCTTCGCGGACCGCAGGCGCAACCTCGAGAGCCAGTGGAACCGGGGCGACACGGTCGAGACGGAGGAACTGCGGGTCGCGCTGCAGCAGTACCGCACCTTCTTCAACCGCCTGCTGCAGAGCTGAGCGGCCGGCGGGCGCCGGACCTCGACATAGCCGCACACCGGGATCGGTTCATGCGGCAGGGAAGCAGGAAGATGTCCCAACTCGCTTTCTGCGCAGCCAACTTCCTGATCCTCGGCGTCACCGCACACCCCGCGGCGGACTGGGTGGTCCAACTCGGTCGCAACCTCGCCATGGACCCGGAAGGCTCAGGGCGGAGCGCTGAACCGGGGACGCGGGCCCGGCCGGCTCACCGGCCGGGCCCGCGCTTACGTCATCAACCGTGCGTGACGCACTTGTTGGTGCTGTTCGACCAGAGGCCCTGGACGTCGAAGGTGCCGGTGCTCAGGGTGAGGTAGGCGTCGAGCTGGACGCAGGCGTCGCCGATCTCGCCGCCGCCGCCGTTCCAGCCGATGCTGGGCCAGAAGTCGGTGACGGTCTCTGCGTACTCGTGGGTCTCGGTGGACTCGATGCCGGAGAGCAGTCGCCCGTCGGTGAGGGTGGTGCAGGCACCCGCGCCGCTGTCCGGGATGTACGGCAGGTTGGTGTAGGCGAGGGTGCCGTACGAGGAGCTGGTCTTGTCGTGCCAGGCGCAGAATCCGCTGTTGGGGAACCCGTCCGGGTGGGTGCCGGCGGGGGAGACGATCACGTACTGGGCGTTGAGGTTGGGCGCCTGGGTGGTGTTGCCGAAGTGCGCGGCGGCCTTGGCGGCCTCGGCCGCGAGCTGGGCGGCGGTGGCGCTGCCCGGAGCGGCGGCGGCGTTGTCGAACCATGCGCCGGCCAGCGGGGAGGTGGCCGGGTGGCTGACGTGGATGCCGTTGGTGCCGCAGGCGGTGGTGCCCTTCGGGACGCCCTCGCAGTACTGGTTGAGGATGGTGCCCCAGGTGTCCTTGCTGCCGTAGAGGCCCTTGAACATGTTCTGCATGTCGGGGGCCACCCCGGCGGGGTCGGAGGACCACTGGGAGCCCCAGAAGACCAGGTAGACCTTCGGGGTGGGCGAGACGACGCCCTGGCTGGCGCTGGAGCCGACCGAGAGGGTGTTGGTGCTCCGGGCGGCGGGCTGCAGCTGACCCGCGTGCGTCAGCGGCTTGACGCCGCGGTGGGTGGTTCCGTGCGCCTCGGCGCCGGTGGTGAGCGAGGTGGTGGCGAGGGCCGCCAGGGCCAGGGTGGCGGTGGCGTGGGCGATCGCCCTGATGGGGGACACGCGCATCTGGTTCCTCCCGAACGAGGGTGTGGGGGGCGGGAATCACCCCAGCATCCGGGAGCGGTGGACGTCCATGCGTCGGACAGCGCGGAGGTGAAGATTTTGCGGTGTCTATGCCAAAAAGCAGCATTGGCCGCCGAGTTGACGCGGCGTCCCGGACCGACCCGGCACAGATGCGCGGGCCGCTGTCGCACTCCGTGCGACATCATGCCGACCGCCGGCCCCGGTGTGCTGCTCGGTGGTCGCGGTGAGCTCCGCGCGGGGGGGGGGGGGGGGGGGGGGGGGCCCCCCCCCCCCCCCCGGCAGGGTGTCAGGAGGTGGTGAGGGCGGTGTCGTCGATGACGAAGCTGGTCTGGAGGGAGGAGTCCTCGGTGCCGGTGAACTTGACGGTCACGCTCTGGCCGGCGAAGGCGCTGAGGTCGTAGCTGTGCAGGGTGTAGCCGGCGGCGGCGTTGACGTTGCTGAAGGTGGCCAGGGTGGTGGTGCCGGCCTGGACGGTGAGCGTGTCGTAGGCGGTCGACCCGGATTCGGCGGTGTCGATGTGCAGGTAGAAGCTGAGGGTGGCCTTGCAGCCGGTGGGGACGGTCACCGTCTGGGCGAGGGTGTCGGTGTGGCTGGAGCCGTAGCCGTCGAGCCAGGCCTTCCAGCTGCCGCCGTGGGCGGGCTCGCCGGTGGAGTTGTCGATGACGCCGGAGCTCGCCGTCCAGGGGGTGGCGCTGCCGGTCTCGAAGCCGGGGTTGCCGAGCAGCTGGGCGGCGGTGCAGCCGCCGCCGGTGCCGGTGACGGTCCAGCCGAAGGTGGTGGTGCCGCCGGCGCCGGTGCCGTCGGTGGCGGTCACGGTGGTGGTGGAGTTGCCGGCGGTGGTCGCGGTGCCGGTGATCAGGCCGGTGGTGGTGTTGATGGACAGTCCGGTGGGCAGGCCGCTGGCGCCGTAGGTGAGGGTCTGGCCGGGGGCCGAGTCGGTGGCGTGGATCTGCAGGCTGACCGAGGAGCCCTGCGCCGTGGACTGGCTGCCCGGGTTGGTGACGGTGACGGTGTTGCCGCCGGTGCTGCCGGAGGTGAAGGCGGCGGTGCCGTTGGGGGTGCCGAGGCCGGTCGGGCCGTCGTAGCCGGTGGCGGCGGTGCACAGGTAGGAGGGTGAGCAGCTGCCGTTGGCGCCGCTGGTCACGTCGTACAGCGAGCCGGTGTGCGCGTACGGGTAGGAGGCCGGGGTGGTGCCGGCGGCGGGGGTGCCGGCGAGCGCGTACACGGCGGCGATGATGGGGGAGGAGGCGCTGGTGCCGCCGTAGACGTTCCAGCCGGAGCCGCCGTAGGTCTGGTAGACGGCGACGCCGGTGGCCGGGTCGGCGACGGCGGAGACGTCGGCGACGGTGCGCTTGGCGCAGCCGGTGTCCTGCTGCCAGCTCGGCTTGGGGTCGTAGGCGGAGCAGCCGGAGCCGGCGCCGTTGCCGCCCGCGCTGCTGCCCCACACCGACTCGTTCCAACCACGGGTGTTGGAGGCGTGGTTGAGGCTGGTGCCGCCGACCGCGGTGACGTACTGGGAGGCGGCCGGGTACTCGACGCCGTAGCCGGAGTCGCCGGAGGAGACGGTGATGGCGACGCCGGGGTGGTTGAAGTAGCTGGCGTCGGAGCTCGGGTCGGTGGAGTCCTCACCGCCGCCGTAGCTGTTGGACACGTACTTGGCGCCGAGCGAGACGGCGGTGTTGACGGCGGCGCCCAGGTTGGACATGTTGGCGTCGTCGGACTCGACGAGCAGGATGTGGCAGTTGGGGCAGACCGCGCTGACCATGTCGACGTCCAGCGAGATCTCGCCGGCCCAGCCGCTGTCGGCGGTCGGGTAGCTGGTGCCGCCGCGCTGGTCGACCTTCTTGAAGCAGCCGTTGGCCGTGGTGCAGGCGGGCAGCCCGTACTGGGAGCGGTAGGCGGCCAGGTCGGACTCGGCGTTGGGGTCGTCCTGGGCGTCGACGATGGCGACGGTGGCGCCGGCGCCGGCCGAGGCGGGGAGGTTGTAGGCGGAGGCCAGGTCGCTCGGCCCGTAGCCGGAGGGGGTGATGTCCGGTGCCAGGGTGGGTTGTTGGGGGAGGTCGGTGCGGGCGAGAGCCAGGCAGGCCATCTGGCCGGGGTGGCTCGGGGCCGCGCACAGGCGCTTGGTGCTGACGGTGGAGTGCGGCGCGGCGGCGGTGGCCGCGGTGGCCGTCGGGGCGGTGGTCGCGAGCAGCCCGGTGGCGGCCATGGCCAGGGCGGGCAGGGTGGCGAGCAGCCTGCGCGCCCGGGGCGGGCGCGGGCTGCTGGGGGAGTGGAAGCGCAAGAGTCGACCCTCCGTGGGGGTGAGGGCGCGGCCGGTGCCGGCAACTGGGGTGCTCGCCGGGACGGGCTCGGGCCCGTGCTGACGGATCGCGGCATGTGCTGGCCGGCCCCGGCTGGTGGCCGTGGGCCGGCTTGGTGCTTGCGCTGTACGGAAGGCGGGGAAGCGGGAGCATCCCCCCATCACACCTGGAGTGGCAGGGCCATGACATGAGACCGCGCGTCAAAGGCCGCACCGCGGACGGCGACTGCCGTCGGGGTGTGGCCTTCGACGTTACTGACGGGTCGTCGGCGCCCTCAAGGCGTCGTTCGCAGCCTTTACCTGGCGTTGCCCATCAATTGTCCAGTGGATGAGGCGAGTTCACCGCCGCCTGTCGACCGCGCGCACCCGCCGGCCGGTGGAGACCCGGGGCGTTCGGCCTTCGGCCGGGGCTGCCTGGCAGGGGGCAGGGGGGCGGGGGAGGCGCCGCCAGGCCTCGGGGCCGAGCGCGAGTTCGCCGTCGTCGAGCAGGGCCGCGTCCAGCGGCGCCCGGAGGCGGTCCCGGTCCAGGTCCGCGCCGATGAAGAGGGGCTCGTGGCGGCGCTCGCCGTCGGGAATCGGCAATGATTCCCATGGCGAGGGCAAGCCGACTCGGTGGTGGCCGGGCGCAGGACGAGGGCGCGGACGGAGCGTACGGCGCGCGGTCGCTCTCCGTGCTTCGGCCGAGACCGGGCGGCGTGACGGCGGGCGACCAGGTCGCGGTGCCGACGCGGCACGGTGTCGGGTCGTACCGGCAACCGCGTCCGACGCAGCACCTGGGTCGGCGGACCTCGCGGCAGTGCGGCCGGTCATCATGCCGGGGAGCTTGTCGGCTCTGCCGGAGCGCCGACCCGAGCGACGAGGTCGGCACTTGTGCACCCTCACACGGTTCCTCCCACCAGAGCGGACGAGACCCTCGGCAAGGGCGGGCCTCCTCACGGCCGGGCCGGCGGGGCTGCGCGGCCCGGCCGCACCCTGAACGGATCCCCGTCGGGCGGATGAAAACCGTGCGGAGATCCGTTGACGACGAACAGGCGGCATCGCGTGTCGGTCACCGACGGGGTGAGACATGGAGGTGTCCGTGAGAGAGGCCCTACGGGAGGCGCTCCGCCATGGCAGTCGAACTGAACCACACCATCGTCCACGCCCGGGACAAGCGGGAGTCCGCCGAATTCCTGGCCGCCATCCTTGGCCTTGAGGCCGGCCCCGACTGGGGACCATTCGTCCCCGTCTCCACCGGCAACGGGGTCACGCTGGACTTCGCGACCAGCGACCCCGATTCGATCAGCGCGCAGCACTACGCCTTCCTGATCTCCGAGGAGGAGTTCGACGCCGCGTTCGGGCGAATCCAACAGCGCGGGCTCAGCTTCTGGGCCGACCCCCACCGCGAGCGCCCCGGCGAGATCAACCACAACGACGGCGGCCGCGGCGTGTACTTCCTGGATCCGGTCGGCCACGTCATGGAGCTCATCACCCGCCCCTACAGCTGACCCGGCACCGTCCGGGGCGCGGAGCGGCGCACCGATGAGGTCGGGCGGTCCCGAAAGCGTGACGGCCTTGTGGCGTCGATCCGGAAGTCCTCGTCGACCCAGCTGCGCGGAGTCTGTGTGAGGGTGTCGCCGCTGGTGGTGCGCCGGTCAGGCTTCCGGCGCTCTGGTCGAAGCCCACGCGCCCGGCCCAGGGGCCCTGTCGGCCGTTGAGCGAGGCAGTGGCGTGGATGATGCCGGGGCGGGCGTGTGCGGCTTTCTCGGGAGCCGCACGCCAGGACCTGTTCGGGTGGTGGTTTCCAGCCGGCCTGGACCCGCCACGGCAGGTCGGCGCCGGTGGCCTGGGCCTTCTTTCGCAGCGCCACGCCGGGAAAGCCGTGGTCGGCCGGCAGCAGCATCCCCGGCCGCCGGGGTCCCGGGACAGTCGGTCACTGCGCTGCCCTTCGGATGATCCCATTGACCGCACCGACGCGCTGTTCACCGAGCCCCCATGCCGTGGCCGATGGGCCGCCGGAGTGATGTGCGGCAACATGGGCGGCAATGTGGTCGCGAATGGTTTGCGGAGCCATGTCCTACACCGCATGATCGGCCATGTTCAGTCTTTCGATCCCGAGCAGCCGGTGCGGTGTCCCTTGCGTCCACTCCCGGCCGGTCGCACGGGCGCCCGGGAGCCACGGTCCACGCCAGGGAGAGACGGCATGTCGCAACGCTTCGGCAGGACCCGCTGGAAGCGCTTCGCCGTCATCCTGCTGCCGTGTCTCGCGGCCACCGCGGTCCTCGCCGCCGGCGTGGCCGAGAACGCGCTCGCCGCGTCGTTCCTCATCTCCGGGGAGGAGTTCAAGCTCTCCGCCGACGAGGTCCATGGTGACGGCTTCAGCCTGTACGGCACGGTGGACGTCACCCGCGAGCACGTCCAGGTGCCGGTCGCGGTGACGGGGTTCGAGTCCGCCACGATCCACGGGCTCTGCCAGTCCGCCGTCTTCCCGATTCCGGTGCTCGGCCCCTTCACGCTGCGGCTCACCGGTGGCCGGCGACCGGCCACCGTGAAGGGATTCTTCATCGACGCGAAGCACCTGGCGGCCGGCGAGGCGAGCAGCCAACGCCTCGACATCGGGGTCGCCGCCGGATCGCTCACTACTGGCGAAGTCAGCCGGGGCGACCGGGACTCGCGCTTCTTCAACCCCAACAGCCCAGCACAGCAGGCAAGTTCAATCAACCTGACGGACGTGCGGATTACCGCGGTCGCGGTGGCGGCCGGCAGCTTCGACGTTCCGGGACTGGACGTGTCGCTGGTGCGAGGCCGGGCCGAGTGCTTCTGACCCGCTGACCCGATATCCCGATGGCCCGATGGCCCGATGGCCCGCCTCAGTCCCAAGGAAAGACAACGCAGGGAGTTGCCACGTGTGGAACGGAACCACGGCCCCGCGGTCCGGGCCGCGCGAGGCGATCGCCGCGGCCCGGTGGGAGTTCCGGGTCTGGCGCGGCACCCGCCCGTTCTGGGCCGGCTTGCTGACGCTCGGCGCCGGCCTGCCGATCCTCTATTTCCCCTTCCCCTACACCCACCTCAGCTTGGGCGGTGTCGGCCTGGCGCTCTCCACCGCCGCGGGCGCGGGCTCACTCCTCATCGGGAGCCTGCTGATCACGGTGGGTGTCACGCTCTGGCTCCAGCCGCAGGTGCGGATCTTCGCCGGGGTCGCGGCGATCCTGCTCTCACTGGTCTCCGTGCCGCTCGCCAACTTCGGCGGCTTCTTCCTGGGCCTGCTGCCCGGCCTCATCGGCGGCTCGCTGGCCTGCGCCTGGGCTCCGCCAGGAGACTGACTGCCACCCATCCCCAAGGCGCTCCCGCTGCTGTCGGCCGGCGCCTGGGTGATCCTGCTCTCCTCCAGCGCGGCCCTGCGCGGCGTCCCGGGCCTGGGCGTCTACGCCGCCACCAAGGCCGCGATCCGCAGCCTCGCCCGCACCTGAGCCGCCGAACTCACCGGCCGCGGCATCCGCGTCAACGCCCTCACCCCCGGCCCGGCCAGACTTCGGACACCGCCCCACCATGGCGCATGTGCCTGACACCGACGGCGATCAGCGGTACTTGTCGTGGCCGTAGCCGCCGTAGCCGCCGTAGCCGCCGTAGCCGCCGTAGCCGCGGTCGCCGAGGACGACGTCCGGGCGACGCCGAGGTCGCCCGCGCCTGCCCCGCACGGGCGGTCGCCTCCAGCAGTGGGATCGGCTGGGTGACGTCATCGCGGTTGCCGCCGGTCGAGGTGGCGGCGAGAGGAACACCCGCGGCGTCGGTGATCAAGTGGACCAGGCCCGATGAGCGCCCATGAGCGCCGATGGGCTAGAACGGGCGCTTGTGTGCGAAGCGAACACTGGCGAACCGTCAGCACACTGCGGCGTCGCTCCCGTCGGCTAGATCCAACTAACTTTCACTTCAGGATAGTTGAGGAACGGCGAGGCCGAGTCCTTGAGGTCTCGGCTGTCGACACCACGCGAACCGCTGCAGGTGAAAGGGGGTAGGGCGACCCCGACTGAACCTCGGCGGGGTCGGTGTAGGCACGCATGCGCACGATCTGGCCGTCTCGGACGGTGAAGACGTCGGCGGCGGTGATGCCGAGCGGGCTGCCGTCGGTGAGGACGCCGTGCCGCCCGGTGCGAACTGCTGGGCGAACCACTGTGGTTGAGCGCCCCGCCCGGCCTGGACTTGTCACGACAGTGGCCTCCACCAGGACGACTGCCTGGTGGAGGCCACTGTCGAGAGTGCTTTCGAGCGCTACCCGCTCACCTGCCGTCGGGACCGGTCAGGCGCGGCGTCGGCTGAGCCGCATGGCCGCGGCGCCCGCGGCGAGGAACGCGGCCGAGAGGCCGACCAGGACGGGTGTCTTCGGAGCGCCTGTCTGGGCCAGCTCGCCGTGGTGGTGTCCGCCGTGGTGCTCCTCGTCCGCACCGTGGTGGCCGGGCGTCACCTCATGCCCGCCGTGGTGCTCCTCGTCCGCACCGTGGTGGCCGGGCGTCACCTCGTGCCCGCCGTGGTGCTCCTCGTCCGCACCGTGGTGGCCGGGCGTCACCTCGTGCCCGCCGTGGTGGGTCGGCTTGTGTGGCGGCCGTGCTGCCGCCTCCTCCGCGACGAGCTTGATCTTGTTCAGGTTTTGCGCGGAGTTGGTCGAGTTGCTGGTGGCGCTGTTGTTGGCGCTGTTGTTGAGGTTGTTGGCCACGGTGTTCTGCACGATGACAGCCACGTCGACGTGCTGGTCCTGGCCCTGGTTCTGCGCGCCGTGCTGGCCTTGGCCCTTCTCCTGGCCCCCGTGCTGCCCGTGCTCGCCGTGCTCGCCGTGCTGCCCGTGCTCGCCGTGCTCGCCGTGTTCGCCGTGCTGCCCGTGCTCGCCGTGCTCGCCGTGTTCGCCGTGCTGCCCGTGCTCGCCGTGCTGCCCGTGCTCGCCGTGTTCGCCGTGTTCGCCGTGTTCGCCGTGCTCGCCGTGCTCGCAGTGTTCGCCGTGCTGCCCGTGTTCGCCGTGCTGCCCGTGCTGCCCGTGCTCGCCGTGCTCCCCGTGTCCGCCGGGGAGGCCGGGCAGGCCGGGCAGGCAGATGCACTCGCCGGGGCCGTAGCCGCCGATGTGGCCGTGGTTCTCGTGCCCGGCCCCGCCGAAGTTCTCGCTGCCACGGTTCCCCAGGGGCCCGGGAAGCGTCGACGGCGCCTGCTCCGCCGGCCGCTGCCGCTCGGCACCCTGCTCGCCGGGCTGCACCGCGTCACCCGGCTGCGCGGAGCCCGGTTCCTGGCCGTCGTCCGGGGCCGCCTCGGGCTCCGTGTCACCGTCGGCCCGGTGGGCGGGGCGGATGGTCTGTGCCGACCGGAGATCGCTGAGGCTGGTGAAGGTCCAGGCGTTCTCCGCCGGGGTGCTGCTCCCTTCGGCCAGGTGCAGAAGGCTGTCGACCCATTCGCCCTGGGCCTCCGTCGAGTCGGAGGCCGCGCTGTAGTCGGTGACGGACGAGGCGAAGGCCGTGCCGCCGGCGCCCCACACGAGGGCCGCCGATGTCAGTCCAGACAGGACCAGAGTGGTGATTCGAGTTCGCATGACGCTCCTGGATGATCCGCAAAACGGATCTTCTGAATACGCCCCTCTACCACCCGGCCGTGGCGCGCGTCGCCGCGGATTAACCACTTCGGCCCAGTGAATTACGGTGCCCGGGGGAACGCCGCCCGCACGCTCCGCGCTGCCCCTGCGCCGTCGCGCCCGCGACGGAACCGGGACCGTGCCGTCGGCGCCGGATGAACTTCTCCGCACGACGGATCCCCCGAAAGTCACGCGGATGCCGGTGCCGATCGCCTGACCGGTCGAACCCGGCCAAGGGTTTCCTGAACCCCCGTCCCCGCGTCCCGACGGCCTTCCGTGACGATCCGCCGACCGTCGGCGACATGCAGGGGTGACGAATCGTGGCGAGCATCCGTTTCATGAGGATCTCAATTCCGGCAGCCGTCCTTGCCGGCTGCACCACCGCCCTGCTCCTCCAGCCCACGGCCACCGCTGTGGACGGCTCGGGTGCCCCTGCCCCTGCCCCTGCCCCGGCACCGCGTACCTCCGCCGGAGGTGGCTCGGTCACCTCGGTCGCCCTCACCGCCGGCGGTGCCGTCGCGCCCCGGGCCACCCGACCGTTCGAACTGCTCGGCGTCGGCTGGGACGGACCGCCGGCGGCGATGGCCGGCGGTACCGTCCGGGTCCGCACCCGGGACGCGGCCACCGGCCGCTGGGGCGACTGGCACCAGCTGGAAACCGATGCCGCGGACAGCCCCGACGCCGCGCCGCACGGTGCCACCGCTCCGCTGTGGACCGGCCGCAGCGACGGCGTCGCGGTCGAGGTGCACCCCGGTCCGGCCGGCCTGCCGCGCGGACTGCGGGTCGAACTGGTCGACCCCGGCCAGGGAGCCGTCTCCACCGAGGCCCAGACACTGCCCGAACGCCCGGCCGGACCCGACGCCGCGGCGGCTCCGCGCCCCGGCGTCGTCACCCGGGCAGGCTGGGGTGCGGACGAGTCGATCCGTGAACCGGGCTTCGTCTACACCGGCGCGGTCCGGGTGGCCTTCGTCCACCACACGGCGACCGCCACCGACTACGCCTGCAGCGACGCCCCCCGGGTGATCAGGTCGGTCTACCAGTACCACGTTCAGAGCAACGGCTGGCGGGACATCGGCTACAACTTCCTGGTCGACCGCTGCGGCACCATCTACGAGGGTCGCGCCGGCGGCGTTGACCAGCCCGTCCTTGGCGCCCACACACTCGGCTTCAACACCAACTCCTCCGGCATCGCAGCCATTGGCACTTACAGCTCGGACGCCCCGCCTCAGGAGCTGCAGGACGGCCTTGCGAAGATCTCCGCGTGGAAGCTCGGCCTCACCGGCCGGTCGGCCGGCGGCAAGGCCCAGCTCACCTCCGGCTCCGACGGCAGCCTCTACCCGAAGGGCACGGTCGTCGATTTCAACGCCGTCTCCGGCCACCGCGACGGCTTCGCCACCGAATGCCCCGGTGACGCCCTCTACTCCGAGCTCCCCGCCATCCGCAGCACGGCGGTCCGTCTTCAGGGGGCGTGAGCCGCAGTTCCGCCGGCATCAGGCCGTCTCCTCGCCAGGAGTTCCGCCCCCCACCCCCGACCGGCCCGGACCGGAGGCCGTGGGGGGCTGGACGGATCCGGGGGCGATGCGCGTCACGTGAGCACCACGGGTGCGGAGCGGGCCGACGGTACCCGCTCCACCAGGAGAAACACCGTGTCATCGCCCAGACCGTCCCCCGCGAAGGCGAGCAGGTCCGAACGCAGCAATTCGGCACGCTCCTGCACACCACCCATCCGCCATCCAGCGGTCACGGCGAGCCACGCCAAGCGCTCCTCCAGCGGGTAGCACGCACCCCCGGGCCCCCGGGCCTCGGCGACACCGTCGGAGCACAGCACCAGGGTCTGCCCCGCGGCGAACAGCTCCTGGCGCAAGAGCGGTGCGTCCGCGGCGAGTTCGGCCAGACCCACCGGCGGACGCGCCCCGTACGCCGCCGTCCGCACGCCGTCGTCGGACGCGACCAGCGGCACCAGCGCATGTCCGCACGACAACAGCACCACCTCCGCCGCCCCGGAGAACTCGGCGAACACCGCCGTCATGAACACACCGGCCGCCACGGAGCGGGAGACGCACGCCTCCGCCCTCGCCGCCATCCCTTCCAAGGACGGCTCGTACTGCGAGGCCTCCCGGATCTCCCCGAGCACTCGGGCAGTCACCTGCATCACCGTGGGCCGTCCTCCAGCGTGCACATCCCCCATCACCACCCGGGCCCCGAACGGGGTCTCCATCACCTCGTACAGAACCCCCCGGTCCCGCCCGGCTCCGGCCGCCGATGCGTACCGCACCGCGATCGCCAGGTCCCCCATCCGGCCAGGCGGCTCAAGCACCCCCCGACGCTCCAGCGCCCGGTCCCGCGTCATCCGCAACCGCGCGACGTAGCTGAGGAACGCGGCGATCGCCATGGAGCTGACCGCGATACTCGCGATCAAGCACGCGTGGCCGGCGGTGAAGTCCCGGCGCGGCTCGATCGCCGGCTGCGCGGCGATCGACGCCATCCGCAGCGCAATCCCCGCCCACGGTACGGCCCACAGTGCCGAAGACGCCACAACGGACGCGATGATCGGCGTGGTCGCAGAAAGCGATGATCTGCTCAGCAGATCCGTTCCTGCACACACCACGAGTGCCGACACCGTCAGCACCAGGCCACGTGGGGAGGAAACCGGAGTCGACATAGCGCGACCCTAGGGGAAATCCCTTCCGAAGCGGATCCAACACAACCGCCGACCGCGCAACTGCGGATCCGATCGCCCCGGTGGCGCACGGACGATGCCCGGGCCGCCTTCCGGAGGCGGCCCGGAAGGCGGCCCGGGGCCGGGACCCGCCGGGCCCGGCCCCGGACAGTTCAGCGCTGGGGCGCTGGATGATCAGGGCCCGCACGCGGTCGGCGGCGGCGAGGTCCTCGGCCGGGATGCCGGCGCACGGGCGGGCGGCGATGGCAGCGGTCTCGGCAGTGGTGCGATCGTACGCACAACTCGCGCCCAGTGTCGGTGAGTTCGAGCCGCTGTGGCACCTCCGAGGAGTAGTTGGCCGCCGAGGCTCTGCCGGGCGGTCCAACCGGTGAAACGGCTCACGCGCCCGACGTGGCGCGGCATCGTCGCATCACTGCGCTGACAGTCGCGGTGTGCGGGGCGGCTCCGTGCGCCGGTTGCCGGTGGCCTCGAAGGCCGCGGCGAGGGCCAGCAGGGCGTTGTCGTCGTAGGCGCGCCCCGCGAAGGTCAGCCCGACGGGCATGCCGGTGTCCGTCATGGTGCCCATGGGCACGGTCACGGTCGGGATGCCGAGGTGACGGGGCACCAGGTTGCCGTTCGCGACCCAGACGCCGTTGCGCCAGCCGAGGTCGGCGGAGGCCTCGGACACGTCCATGTCCGCGGGGCCCACGTCGGCGACCGTGGGGAACACCACCGCGTCCAGGCGCAGTTCGTCCATCCACAGCTCCAGGTCGACCCGGCGGGTCTCCTCGAGCCCGCGCAGCCCCTGTTCGAGGTGCGGCATGTCGGTGAACGAGGCGTACGGGCGCTCGCGCACGAAACGCGGGTAGTCGGTGATCGTGTCGTCGAAACCGGCGTACCGGTCCGGGAGTTCACCCTCCTGCTTGGGCCAGATACGGGCGCCGTCGACCTCGGCGAGGGTGGCGAGCGCGGGGTCGCCGTTGGCCCGCAGGAAGTCGTCCCACGCCCAGGCGGACAGGTCCTCGATCTCGACCTTGAGGAAGTCGGCGCCGACCAGGCCGCGGGTGGTCAGCGAGGGAGTGCCGGGGCGGTCGGACTCGTAGTTCGACACGACGGGGAAGTCGACCTCGACCACCTCGGCGCCGGCGGCCTCCAGGTCGCGGCGGGCCGCTTCCCACCGGGCGATCACCGAGGGGCGGGTCTCGATCCGCTGGCCGGTCTGGCCGCCGATGCCGCCGTCGGGGTTGGTCCCGGAGCCGGGGTCGGCGTTGATGTACATCCTGGGGACGCCGACGCGCTTGCCGGCGAGCGTGGCGCGCGCCGCTGCCGCGTTCGTGGGGGCCAGCGACGGGTACGAGGTGGGGCGCACCTGCGACGGTGCGGGGAGTGCGATCCAGGGCTGGGAGCGCCACAGGTCGCCGCGGGCGTCCGGGTCGTCGGCCACGATGACGTCGAGCAGTTCGAGGAGGTCGGCCATGGTGCGGGTGTGAGGGACGACGACGTCCATGGTCGGGACGAGCGGCCAGTTGCCGCGCACCGAGATCACGCCGCGGCTGGGGGTGTAGGCGCACAGCGCGTTGTTGGAGGCGGGTGCCCGGCCCGAGGACCAGGTCTCCTCGCCGAGGCCGAACGCGCCGAACGAGGCCGCCGTGGCGGTGCCCGAGCCGTTGGACGAGCCGGAGCCGTAGGCGCTGGTGAGCCAGTCGGCGCTGTACGGGCTTTCGGCGCGGCCGTAGACGCCGCGCTGCATGCCGCCGTTCGCCATCGGGGGCATGTTGGTCAGGCCGATGAGCACGGCCCCGGTGGCGCGCAGCCGCTCGATGGCGAAGGCGTCGCGCTGGGCGACGAGGTGTTCGAAGGCGGGCGAGCCGGCGGCGGCGGTCAGCCCCTTGGCGAGGTAGCTGTCCTTGGCGGTGTAGGGGATGCCGTCGAGGGGGCCGAGTGTCTCGCCGCGCGCGCGGCGTGCGTCGGAGGCCTCAGCGTCGGCGCGGGCGTCCGGGTTCATCACGACCATCGCGTTGAGGGCCGTGGCGGTGCTGGGCCGGTCGTACGCGTCGATCCGCGCGAGGTAGGCGTCGAGTAGCTCGACCGCGGTGGTCTCGCCCTTCTCCAGCGCCGCGCGCAGGGCAGCGATACCGGTCTCCACAACGTCGAATCCGCGCGTCATGCGGGTGCCTCCTGAGTGGTTGGGTCGGACAGACGAACCGCTGGGCGTCGGGCTGATCGCGCACGCGTGGCCGTCACTCCCGCAGTCGCACTGACTAGATTTTCAGTCTAGACTATGGATCTAGCTCCCAGGAATCGAGATGAGGCCATGTCGACGCCAGAGACCGGGCCCGCGCGGCTGAAGCGCCTCCTCCCAGCGGAAGGCTCGATCGGGCCCGCGACGGGCGCCGAGCCGCGGACCACCCCCCTGCCCGCTCCTGCCTCGGCCGGAAGGAAGCGTCAGCCCAGCGGCGACGAGGCGCGTGGACGGGCGATGCGGGCCGCCATCAGCGCCATCGCCGAGAAGGGCGTCGCAGCCGTGCGGATGTCGGACATCGCCGCGCGGGCGGGCATGAGCACCGGGCACATCCTGTACCACTTCGGAAAGAAGGACCGCCTGCTGCTCGAGGTCCTCGCATGGAGCGAAGCGGACCTCGGGACCCGGTTCCAGCAGGCCGCGGAGGAGGCCGCGTCCCCTGCCGAGAAGCTGGCACTGTTCGTCCGTTTCTACCTGCCCGGCCACCCGGGCGACGAACGCTACGCGCTGTGGACGCAGGTGCTGGCCCGGCGCCACGACGACGCCGACCGCCAACTCCTCACCGCGCTGTCCGAGGCCTGGGAGGAGCGCCTGGAATCCATCCTGCTCGAGGGGCAAGCCCTGGGACAGTTCGCCGATGTGGACCCGTCCGCGTTCGTCATCAGGGCTGTGGCCATGCTCAACGGGCTCTCCGGAGACGTGATGTTCGGGCGGCCGCGTTGGCAGCACGCCTCCGCGCACACGTTCGCCCTGACCGCTCTCGAACGCGAACTGCGGCCGACCGGCCAGGCATGACGACGCGCCCCGATGCCGTTCGCCGGCACCGGCCACGTGTTCCGCCTCAACCGCACCCGGGTGGACGCCTACGGCGGACCACGCGGTAGGACCGGTGGCGAGCTCGGTGGCGAGGCGGACGGTCGGGCCGGGGCTGGCTGAATTGCCAGTCAGCGTGCCAGCGTGAAGCGAAGCCCCGGCAAGGGGCGTCGGGGTGGCGCCGGGGCGGCGCTCGACGTCAGGGTGCGCAGGCCGGGCCGGTGGCGGCACTCCGTCAGATGACGGCAGGCGCGAGCTCGTCGCCGATCGGACGGTCCTGGTCCGCGGTCCTCATCCGCAGGTGCGGTCGGCGGACCAGGAGGTAGCCGAGGCCGGCCAGGGTCACGGTGCCGACGCCCAGCAACGCTGCCCAGATCTGGTACCAGGGGGCACCGGCCGGCGACAGGATGCTGCGGGGCCAGCAGATGTTGACCACCTCGAGCCCTGTCCACAGCAACGCCAGCGCGTTGAGCGGCGTCCCGAGACGGCCGTAGCGGACCGCGCCGGAGGGCGTCCAGCTGCGGCGCAGCCGGGCGACCAAGGCGACCGCGCAGAGCAGGAAGAACGGGACGAAGGTCGCCGCGCTCCCGAAGGTGATCAGGCTGCCCATGGCCGAGGTGCTCAGTCCGAGCGGCAGTGCCGCGCAGCTGACCACGGTCGCCGCGACCAGGCCGCCGATCGGGGCCTTTGTGCCGGTTGACCTTGCGCACCTGCCGGGAGAAGGGGAAGACGTCGTCGCGGGCGAGCGAGTAGAGCCCGCGCGCCGCGCCGCCCTGGGAGGCCATCAGGCAGGCCGTGAACGCCAGTGCACTCCGGTCCGCACCCGGTGCAGAATCCCGTCGATCACCTGCCGGTGGTCCCGCCACCGGCCACAACGCCTGTTGCTGACCGGCAGGAACGGCCGAAGCCGTTCCCACTCGGCATCCGTGAGATCTCCCCGCCCCATGTCCGATCCAACGACCAAGGCGGGCGATAGTCACATGATCGACCGGACAAGTCCTAACCGCTGCCGTCTCGGACCAGACGGTCCAGGAACTCGACCAGTCGCGTTTCCGAACGAAGAAGCCGTTCCCGTTGCTCCTGGGGAAGAGAAGCGAGCGCGTCGACCAGCACTCGCTTCCGAGGGATGTGCACCATGTTGCCGGAGTAGATCCTGCAGCCGGAACACCAGGAGAATCCGATGCAGCGCTCGAACATGGAGGACTCGGGCGGGTGGAAACGGTACTGGTACGAGCGGACCGGCGTTCCACAGCCGGCACACTTTCGCCGATCGCCGTCGGACACCGCCTCCCAGCCCCCGACCTTCCGCCAATGCTGCCGTCCGGCCGGTGCTCTTCAAGTCGTCATGCCGAGCATCATCTCTCACAGCGGGTCGTCCGGCGGACTCTTCGGAGCAAGATCCCAGTCAACACAGACCGTCACTGACTCGTGATCCCTTCACGGAATCCGTGCCTGAACCATTTCACCCCGGTAAAAACACCCGGCGGATCTCGGTGACCTGCGCGCCCAGTTCGACCCGGGTACCGGGGGAGCCCATGACGGGGGTGTCGAGGAGGTATTCGGGGAGGCGCCCCGTGCCACCGTCGAAGGTGAAGCTCGCCGCTCCGAACGTGCCCCACATGATGCAGAAGGCCCCGACGGCGGCGACCTCCTCGGCCGACGCGAGGAACTGGCTGCCGCACAACGGCTCCACCAGGTAGTCCAGGAGTTCGCGGTCGAGTCGGCGGAGCGCGTACTCCCCGGCGTTCTCCCGGTCCAGCTCCGCAGCTCGGGACAGGTCCTCCCAGCGCAGTCGGCGGCGGGCCGCGGCGAGGTCGCGCAGCAGGTTGACGGCCCTGAGCTTGGCGCGCCACCCGAGCAGTCCGGTCCGCAGCAGGCCCGAGCTCCGGACCAGGGACAGGCGGTGGACGCGACCGTCGCGCAACACACCCAGCTCGTCCGAGCAGGGCAGCATCCGCCCGGTGAGCCCGGCGTCCTCCAAGAGTTTGATCATCGGGGCGTAGTTGTGTGAGAGCCAACTCGCGCCACGGTCGACACGGTAGAGAGAGCCTCCGGCTCGCACCTCGCGGGTGGACATTCGCCCCCCGACGTGGTTCTCCCTTTCGAGCAGACTGTGACGCTTGCGATGACCGGCAATCTGGAGGGTGGCCCGTCCCGTGCGCGACCGTTCGCGACCCCGGCGCCCCATGATGCGAGCCAACTCTCATCATCAGGGTCGACTTGCTATTCTTGATCCATGCACACTGGCGAACCGACGACACCGCAGGCCACGGCGGGCCGCGTGAACCAGAAGCTGCGCACGCGCAGGGCGATCGTGCAGGCGGCAGTCGAACTGATGCGCACTGGCCGCGATGTGACGATGCTTGGGATCGCCAAGTCGGCTCTGGTGTCCGAGGCCACGGCCTACCGGCACTTCCCCGACCTGGCGAGCCTGCTCCAGGAGGCCTTGGCCGGGCAGATGCCCACCCCGGCCGAGGCGCTCGCGTCGGTCGCGGACTCCCGTGACCCGGTGGAACGCGTCGCCGTCGCGACCGAGCACCTGCTGCGGACGGTGCTGACCTACCAGGGAGCGACCCGCGCGATGATCGCGGCCACGATCACCCGCCCCGAGGCGGCCGAAGCTCGGCCGGCCATGCGCTTCGGCCTGATCGACCACGCGCTCGCCCCGCTTGACGGCACTCTCGGGGCCACGGACCCGGCCGCGGTGAGGCAGCTCAAGAACGACCTCGCCGTCGTCGTCAGCGCCGAGGCCCTGTTCGCGCTGACCGACCTGTCGCGGCTGGACCCGGAGGAGGCGATCGCCAGCGTCGTGCACACCGCGACCACCCTCACCCGGGCCGCGCTGGACAGCGCCGCACCTGCGAACGGCCGCCGCGCCGCACGGCGCTGACGACGGATCATGCCTGCGCGCCTCCGCGCATCCTGGGCGCGCTGCTGAAGGCGGTCGAGGGATCGGTCGGGACGCGTGTGGCGACCCGTGTGGCGGTGGCGGTGGCGGTGGCGGTGGCGGCGGCGGCGCGGCGTGTGATGATCGCCAGGCCCATCGCCGCGATCACCAGTCCGCCTGCGGCCAGGACCCACCATCCCGGGTGGCTGGCGGCGGCGATTCCGGCATGGTCCGGAGCACGGGTGTGCGCGGCGACGATCGATCCGAGGACTGCGACGCCGAGGTTGTTGCCGACCTGGCGGCCGGTGGTGGTGATCGCGGCGGACACCCCGGCCTGGGCGCGCGGCATGCCGGCCACGGCGGTGCTGGTGATCGGGGTGTTGACGAGGCCGAAGCCGGTGCCCAGCAGCACGTAGGCGGCGAGCAGGACCGCCCAGGGCGTGGTCGGGGCGAGCGTGGTCAGCATCAGCGCCGCGGCGGCGATCAGCAGGCCGGCGGCGACCAGCGGGGGGCGCGGGCCGCGCGCGGCGGTCAGGCGCCCTGACAGCGGTGAGGCGAGCGCGATGCCGGCGGCCATGGGCACGGTCAGCAGGCCGGCGTGCAGCGCGCTGAAGCCGCGCACCTCCTGGAGGTACAGGGTGTTGAGGAAGAGGAAGCCGGACAGGACGAGGAACGCGGTGACGGCGATGACGAAGGAGCCGGTGAACGGGACCGAGCGGAAGAACACCGGGTCGACCAGCGGCTGCTCGCGGCGGCGTTCGTAGCCGGGCAGCGCTGCGACCGCGACCGCGGACAGGGCGAACAGGCCGATGATGGGGGTGCTGCCGTAGCCCCGGCGTGAGCCTTCGATGATCGCGAAGATCAGCGAGGTCAGGATGGTGACGACGAGCAGCTGGCCGACCGGGTCCGGCCGTCGTGTGGTGGCGGCCTTGGATTCGGGCACGAACACCGCGGCGAGCACCAGGGCGGCCACACCGATCGGGATGTTGATCCAGAAGATCGATCGCCACCCGGTCGAGGCGACCAGCAGGCCGCCGACCACCGGGCCGGCGGCCAGGGACAGACCGACCGTGGTTCCCCAGAGCCCGATCGCGCGGGTACGCTCGCGCGGATCGGGGAAGGCGTGGGTGATGATCGACAGGGCAACCGGGTTGAGCATGCTGGCGCCCAGGCCCTGGACGACACGGAAGGCGATCAGCCACCCCAGGGTCGGGGCAAGGGAGCAGGCCAGCGAGCCGGCGGTGAACAGGGCCAGTCCGGCCTGGAACACCCGGCGCCGGCCGATCCGGTCGGCGGTGGATCCGGCGAGCATCATGAAGGCGGCGACCGCCAGGGTGTAGCCGTCGACGGTCCACTGCAGGCCGCTGACCGAGGCGTGCAGATCGTGGCCGACGGCAGGCAGGGCGACGTTCACGGCGGTGGTGTCCAAGGCGGTGATCAGCAGGCTCAGGCAGCACACCGCCAGAACCAGCTGCCCCCGCCGGCGCCCGCCGTCGGTCAGGGGATGAGGTGTTGTCATGTCCGTCCTCCTCGGTGAGTGGCGGGGCGGTCCTGATACCTGGCGCGCCCGCCGGTCCGCGAAGGGTGCGGCACGGCGGGCGCGGTTTCGTGCTGGTGGCCGTTACCGGCCGTCGGGATTGACCTTGGTGTCGACGAAGTCGCCGATCGCCTCGAAGACCGCTGCGGGCTGCTCGATGTGCGGGAAGTGCCCGGCCTCGGGGACGGCGCGGAAGGTGGCGTGGGGGAAGGAGTCGGCCAGGGCGCGCTCGTACTCCAGCGGGGCGATGCCGTCCTGCTCACCTGCGATCACCAGCACCGGGACGGTGACCCGGTGCAGGCGCCCGCGCAGCTTCGGGTCGCAGCAGAACGGGTCGCCCGCGTACACGGCCAGAGTGCGCTGGTTGGCGGCCAGCACGGCCAGCTGCTCCGGGCCGAGCATGGCCGGGTCCGGGCGCAGCTGCGGGTTGTGGAAGGCCAGTTCGCCGGTCCTGACCGGGCCGAGCTCGGCGGGGTTGGCCAGCTGCAGCGGCGGCTCGGGGGCGATACCGGTGGAGGCGAGCAGGGTCAGACAGGAGATCCGGGCGGCGTTGTCGCGCAGCGCCATCTCGGCGGCGATCCAGCCGCCGACCGAGCTTCCGGCCACCATGATGCCGCGCAGGTCGAGCGCGTCGAGCAGGTCGAGGTAGGCGGTGGCCAGGTCAGCGACGGTGTCGGTGGATTCCGGGCGGGGCGTGCCGTCGAAACCGGGGTGGGTCGGCACGACCACGTAGGCGTGCTGCGACATGTCGGTGGCGAACCCGGCCATCGAGCGCGGTCCGGCGCCGCCGTGCAGCACGAGCACGCCGGTGCCCTCGGTGTTCTGACCGAACTCCTGGATGGTGACGGCGAGGCCGCCCGGAAGGTCGATGGTGCGGGTTGTGCTGGTGGAAGTGGAGATGGTCATGGTGATGGGTTCCCTCGGGTACTCGGGTACGGAGCGGATCGTGGCGTGGCTGTGAATCCCGCGTCGGCGGGCCGTGTTGTGCGGGCCGGATCCTGGAGGTGGGTGTCGTACGCGGTGGCGTCGGTGTAGACCTCGTAGCGGTAGAAGCGTCGGGCGACATCGCGCGCCTCGTAGGCGGTGAAGGTGAGGCAGCCGGGTTCGCGGCGGTCCTGGACGCTTCCCGTCCGGGCCTGGGCCAGCTCGGCCTCCCTCGCCCTGTGCGGTCCCGCCCCGCCGTGTAGGAGCAGGAACGGCTGCCCGGACCCGTAGTCGGCGACGGGCACCTCGACCGGGCCGATTCCGTCGAGGGTGACGGTGTACTGCGTGGTGGTGCCCACGGCTTTCTCCGTGATCATTGCTGGTCCCGGATGCCGGACGGCAGGCGTGGACGTGACGCGGCGGGTTGGAGGTGACGCGGCGGGTTGGAGGTGCGCGCGCCTCAGGAGAAGTCGGTGGCCGGTTCGGTGGCGTACCGGCCCATCACCTCGATCGTCGACTCGGGGGTGAGCGGCCGGCCGTCGGCGATCATGTCGCGCAGATCCCGGAAGTAGTTGACGTACAGGTCCGGGGTGAACGTGTTGAGCAGGACCGTGATGCCGTCGGTCGGATTGGCGAAGGTGTGCGGGGCGCCGGGCGGGATCATGACCAGCGTTCCGGCCGGCGCGTCGTACACGGTTTCGCCGACGGTGAACCGGGCCGCGCCGGACACCACGTAGAAGCCCTCGTCGTGCCGGGCGTGCCGGTGCTGCGGCGGCCCGTCGGTGTGCGGGGCGAGAGTGATCTCCCCGACGCCCAGGCGGTGCCCGGTCGTGCTGCCGTCCTCCAGGATCCGCATCCGGGTCGGGCCGAGCTGGATCGACTCACCGGCGTCCGGGCCGACTACTGAGACGTCTGCCATCTGAACCTCCAAGGAAGGGAGACTGCAATCTTTATGAGGGTTGACTCTCATGAATGTAGGCGACCCTCTCGCTTTATGCAAGTGGGCTCTCGCGAAGAGGGCTGACTTTCCTTGACCGCTTCGGAGTGGGGGCGTGAGCCGCAGGCGGGAGACCGCGGCCTGCATCCTTCCTTGCCTCAACTCCTGTGCCACATTTGGGTGTTGCCTCGGAATCCCGCGTGCCGAACTGCACGGCCCCGGAGGGTGGCGGGAAGCGGGACGAGCCGATTCGCCCGGGGAGTGGGCGGCGGCAAAGGGGCTATGGCAGGGCGCCGGTCTGGCGTAGCAGGCTCACGCCGTCGGCGACGGCCCAGTGCTCGAACGGCTGTCCGTCCCGGTAGTAGGCCAGGTCCATCACCCTGAACTCGACCCGATTGCCCGACGGCGGGATCCCGAACCATGCGCCGGTGTGCCTGCCGCGGAACAGCTTGTGGGTGGCCACGAGATCTCCGTCCCGGAGGCAGTGCAGGACCTCGACCCGCAGCTCGGAGAAGGCCTCGTGCAGGGCCGCCGTGGTCGCGCGCACCCCCTCTCGGTCGTCGCCGTCAGGCACTGATTCTGTACAGGTCGGCCTGCCCGTCCGAGGCGGTCAGACCGCCGTCCACGGGTATGTGCACTCCGTTGAGATACCCGGCGTCGCGACCGGCGAGGAACGCGATGACGGCGGCGACCTCGGCAGGCTCGGCCGGCCGGCCCATGGGCACGCGCTCCACGAAGCGCTTGTACAGCGAGGTTCCCTCGGCGAGCGCATCGCGCAGGACCTGCTTGCTGAGCGTTACGCCGGGGTGGACGGCATTGACCCGGATCTGGTGGCCGTGGTCCAGTGCCATCGAGTTGGTCAGGTTGACCAGTGCGCCCTTGGTCATGTTGTAGGCGGCCTGGTTCCATTCACCGCGGAGTGCGGCCACGGACCCGACGTTGACGATGCATCCATGCGCCGCCCGCAGGTGGGGCAGAGCGGCGCGCGAGGCGAAGAAGACGCCATCGATGTTGGTACTCACCATGGTCCGGTAGCTGTCCACATCCAGCTGGTCGACGGTGCCCGGAATCGCGACCCCCGCGTTGTTGACCAGCACGTCCAGGCGTCCGAACCGCTCGGCCACCCCGTCCATGGCCGCAGCGACGGCAGCCAGGTCCGAGACGTCCGCAACCCAGGGATGCATCTCCACACCCGTCGGGCTCTCCTGGGCGGTCCGCTGCAGGGTCGCCTCCGTGCGGCCCACGAGCACCACGGTGTACCCGTCGGCGGCGAACCGGGCCGCTGTCGCGGCTCCGATGCCGGTACCGGCACCCGTGATGACGGCCACGGGGGTGGAATTCTGTTGGCTCATGAGATTCTCCTCTTGCGTGTGCACCGGGGTCGGAGCGAGGGGTTGCCCCTGCCACTTGAGCCTAGGAAAATCAGCGCAGCGCAGGCTTGAACCACAGCGCCATCCCGGCAGAACATCTGCGCCAGAGGGCGCGGACAGCGCCGGAGCGACGAAGGCGGAGGACGACCGTCGATGAACAACGCCGGAGCGGAAGCCGACGGGTCAGGCAGGGCCACCTCCGGGGAATCCGCACACGCGGATCCCGCGCCACGGGGATTCGACACCTTCCGAAGCGGCTGGGAGAAGGAGATCGGCGACGGCTTCCCGCTGCCGACCTTCAGCCCGGCGACGATGCGTGACTTCCGGGTCAAGAGCCGCGCCACCAAGGTGGGCGAGGTGGCCATCACCGATCTCCACGGCGCGTCCGCCATCCGGACCGAGGGCCCCCTCAACGGCGTCGAGGACCAGGTACGGCTGTACGTCGTGAAACGCGGCTCCTGGACGCTGGGCGCCCCGCTGGCCCGCAGCGAACAGACCGTACCGGCCGGGCAGTTCCTCATCCGCCACATCGGACGACCGCTGCACTTCGAGACGGCGCCGGACACGACGGCGAAAGTAGTCGTCCTGCCCGCCGCCCTGCTCAAACCACTGCTCGGGGAACGGCAGAGCGTCAGCGGGCCGGCGGACTCCGCCGAGGTGCGCCTGTTGGTGGCCCACTCGAACATGATCTACGCAACGGTCGCCGACCTCGGGCCGGCGGGAGTGCAAGCGGCCCACCGCACGCTCATCGAACTGGCGAAGGCGGTGGCGAGGCGCCGGGTCGACGACGCGGAACCCCAGCTGGCTCCCGCGCTCGCACAGGCCGCGAAGGACCTGGTGGACAGCCACCTTGCCGACCCCGAGCTCTCCGGGACGATGCTGGCCCGTGAACTCAACGTCTCCGTCCGCAACCTGCAGCGGGCGTTCGCCGCAGTGGGAGAGTCGGTGACCGCTTACATCCGCCAGCGGCGGCTGGAGGAAGCCCGACTCGCTCTCACCGCACCTTCTGGTCGGTTGAGCGTCTCGGAACTCGCCGCCCACTGGCAGTTCGCGGACAGCAGCCACTTCATCCGAGCCTTCAAGAAGCACTACGGCCGGACGCCCACCGAGTACGCCCGCTCGACCATGCCGACGGGGAACTGAGCTGCGCACCGCACCGACGCACGAGCAGCCTGCGGACATGCTCCCCGGCGGGCCTCGTACCCTGACCCGCCGGGCGTCCGCCCGCTTGGGCTTGGTCGTCCGCCCCGCGCCCCCGTCGCCGTCGTTCACCGCGCGATTCCCTCCCTTGCCGAGGTCGTCCCCGGTGTGGCGGGGATGGCTCAGTCGCTGAGGTAGTCGTGAACGACCTCGGCGGGTGCGAGGGTGAGGTCGGTCAGCACGTGGTGGGCGGAGAGGATTTCCAGGACGGGCAGGTCGGCCAGGGGGGCCAGGGCGTGTTGGAAGAGTTGGAGTCGGGCGGGGCCGGTCCAGGCGCCTTTGACGGTGATGTCGGTGATCTGGGTGCGGACGAGTTCGCAGATGCGTGGTCTGCCGTCGTATCCAGGCAGGAGTTTCAGCATGAAGGTCGGGGCGCAGAGCTCCTTGCGTGCTTGGTTCGTGTCCTGCGTGGCGTGTTTGTAGCCCATGGTGGCGGTGGCCACCCGCAGTGAGCCGTAGTCGAGGGTGCCGACCAGGGTGTCGGAGTCGACGGTGAGTCTCGGGGTGCCGAGTTTCTTGGGGAAGGCGCTGATCTCGCGGCCGCTTGCGATGGCGGGGAAGTTGTCCACGTACATTGCGAGGTTGTACTCGCCGCGCTCGCCTTCGTAGTCGACGGAGAGCACCTGTCCGGCCTCGGTGTAGTCGCCCAGCCCGGTGGTGTCGGGCATCCGCATGACCTCGAAGCGCACGGTCGGTTCGTCGACGTGAAGGGGTTCGGGGACCAGGCGGTCCAGTGTCTGGGGATCGGTGCGGTAGGTGATGGTGAAGTACTCCCGGTCGGTGAAGCGGTAGGGGCCGGGAGGGAAGGCTGGGGCGTTCAGCGGGGTGGTGAGCTGTTGTCGCACGTCTTGGATACGCATGGTCGGACCTGGGTTCTGCGTGGTGTGCGAATCGGTGGTGCTGCCTGGCCGTGGTGCTGCCTGGCCGTGGGGCGGACCGGTTGTGGGGGCGGACCGGCTGGGCGAGTTGCGGTGGGCGCGCCACGAGGGCCTGTCGTGGGGCCGCGGTCAGCGGCCTTCCCAGTGGGGCGGGCGCTTCTCGGCGAAGGCGTGCGCTCCTTCCTGTGCGTCGTGGGAGGCGAGGACCGGTGCGACGAGCTGGTCCTGTTGACGGAAGGCGTCCTGGTCGCCGTACGCGGTCCGCTCGTTGACCGCGCGTTTGACGGCGGCGATGGACAGCGGAGCGTTGCGCGCGATGCGGTGGGCCAGTTCCAGGGCCTTGTCCAGTGCCTCGCCGGGCAGGGTGAGGTGGTTGACGAGGCCGAGCTGTTCGGCTCGTGCGGCGGACAGGGGGTCACCGGTGAGGAGGATTTCCAGGGCGATGTTGCGGGGGATGCGTTCGGGTAGGCGCACGATGCCCCCTTCAGGGGGGACGAGGCCGAAGGTGACCTCGGTGAGGCCGAAGGTGGCGTTCTGGGCGGCCACGATCAGGTCGCAGGCGAGTGCCATCTCGGTGCCGCCGCCCAGGGCCCAGCCCTCGACAGCCGCGATGAGCGGGGTGTGGGGCTGGGAGCGGGTCAGTCCCGCGAAGCCCCGCCCGGGTATGACGGGAGTGTCTCCGGCTGCGTACGCCTTGAGGTCCATCCCCGCGCTGAAGATGCCGCCGGCGCCGGTGAGCACGCCGACCACCAGGTCGCCGCGGGCGTCCAGTCGGTCGAACGCGTCGGCCAACGCCCGCGCGGTGGCGCCGTCGACGGCATTGCGCACCTTCGGCCGGTCGATGGTGATCACGAGGACGCCGTCGTGTTCTTCGGTACGCACCGTGGGGGCATCGGAGGTGGGTGTGGGTGTCATGGTGGTGGTTCCTTGTCTTCCTCGTGCGGGATGGGACGTTGACCGCTGACGGCGAAGGGCGCCTCGTCCGCGGTGCCGAGGTGCTCGTCGCGTGGTGGCGGGTGCTGTCGGTCTCGGTTCACTGCTAGCGCGGGATCGCTTCGGCGGTTCGCAGGGTTTCGATGTCGTTGGCGTCGAAGCCGAGTTCGGTGAGGACCGCTTCGGTGTGTTCCCCCAGGTCGGGGGCCGGGCGTGGGGTGACCTTCTGTTCCTGGTCCAGGTGCACGGGGCTGTTGACGGTCAGGTGTGGTTCGCTGCTGCCGTCGTCGATCGGCACGAGGACCCGGTTGGCCAGGAGTTGGGGGTCGTGGGCGCACTCCTCGAGTGTCTGGACGACTCCGTAGGTGAGGCCGGCGGCGTCGAGTACCTCGCGCCATTCGGCCAGGGGGCGGGTGGCGAACGTCTTGTCCAGCAGGTCGACGATCACGGCGGTGTGGGTACGGCGGCTGGGGGTGTCGTGGAAGCGAGGATCCTCGGCGGCCTCGGGGTGGCCGATGGCCTGGAGGAAGAGGGGGACTTGTTTGTCCTCGTTGGCGAAGGCGAGCAGGATCCAGCGGTCGTCCGCGGTGCGGTAGGTGTTGGCCAGGGCGTTGGGTGGGTCGCAGCGGTCGACGGGGCGGGGGTTTTTCGCGCCGAGCAGGACGGCCTGCAGCCACATGCCGGCCGCCCAGGCGCCTTCGGCGATCAGGGACGCGGTGACCCGTGCGCCCTGGCCGGTCTTCTCGCGCCGGTACAGGGCGGTCATGATTCCGGCGAACAGACTGATGGCGGTGGGGTGGTCGCCGGAGCCGAACGCGTTCATGGTCGGGGGTGCGCCGCGTTGGCGGGTGAGGTCCATCAGGCCGCTGCGTGCCCAGAATGCGGTGACGTCGAAGCCGGGCAGGTGTGCGTCGGGGCCTTGCTCGCCGAAGCCGGTGACGTCGGCGTAGATCAGCCGGGGATTGAGGGAGGCCAGATCGTCGTATTCCAGGCCGAACTTGGCCCGGGTGCGGGGCGGGAAGTTGGTGATCAGGACGTCGGCCCACCGCACCAGCCGCTCGAGTACGGGCCGGGCGCCGGGCGATTTCAGGTTGAGCTCGATGCTGCGCTTGTTGCGGTTGTCCAGTTGCCAGGGGTAGTTGACCCCTTCGACGTGGGGGTTGGGGGGGACTCGGCTGAGGGCACGGTAGCTGTCACCGGTGTGTGGTGGTTCGACCTTGACGACGTCGGCGCCGAAGTCACCGAGCACCGTGGCTGCGGCTGGTCCGGCGATGAAGCTGGCGAGATCGACGACGTGCAGTCCCTCCAGCAAGGGCGTGTTCTCCATGGCTGGTTCCTCTTCCGCCGGGTGTCCCGGGTGTCCCGGCTGGGTGTCGGCGTCCTCGGCTGCGGCGCTGCCCTAGTGGCCGGGGAGCGTGGGCACGAAGGCGTTGAGTCCGGTGATGTCGCGGCCGACGATCAGTGCCTGCACGGTGTCGGTGCCCTCGTAGGTGTCGATGGCCTCGATGTCGCACAGATGCCGTGCCACGTGGTAGTCGAGCAGGATGCCGTTGCCGCCGAGCATGTCCCGGGCGTCGGCGAGGATGGCCCGCGCGCGTTCCGTGTAGTGCATCTTGGCCAGCGCGACCTGCGGCATCGAGAACTTGCCCTCGTCCATCAGCTGGCTGAGCCGGTACTGCATGCACACCATGTCGGTGATGTCCGCCAGCATCCGCGCCAGCCGGTACTGGATGAGCTGGAAGGCGGCCAGCGGCAGGCCGAACTGGTGCCGCTGCTTCGCGTAGGCCAGGGCGGTCTCGTAGCCGGCGATCGCGGCGCCGACGGACTCCCAGGCCACACAGAACCGTGAGGCCAGCAGGACCTTCTCGGTGTCGCGGAAGGTGTGGCCCTCGGCCAGCCGGTTCTCGGCGGGTACCCGGACGTCCTTCAGGGAGATCTGCGCGTTCTGCACACAGCGAAGGGCCGTCTTGCCCGCGATGAACTGGGCGTCGAACCCCGGTGTGCCCTTCTCAACCACGTACCCGCCGACGTGCCCGTCATCACCGCGCGCCCAGATGATCACGTAGTCCGCGAACGTGGCGTTGCCGATCCACCGCTTGTGGCCGTTGAGCACGTAGGAGTCGCCGTCCCGGTGCGCGGTCGTCTCCAGCTTGACCACGTCCGTTCCGTGAGCGGGTTCGGTCAGGCCGAAGGCGCCGATCTTCTCCAGGCGCGCCATCGGCGGCAGGAAACGTTGCTTCTGCTCCTCCGACCCCAGCAGCGCGATCGACGTCATGGCCAGCGCCGAGTGCACACCGGCGAAGGTGGAGATGCTCAGGTCACCGCGGGCGAGTTCGAGGATCACGATCCCGGCCGTCACATTGCTCATCCCCGGACACCCGTAGCCCGGGATCTGGAACCCCGAAATACCCAGCTGCGCCAGCTTGGGGACCAGTTCGTGGGGGAACTCCGCGCGCTCCCAGTAGGGGTTGATGATCGGGATGACTTCCTGGTCCATGAAGTCACGCACCCGGCGACGCAGTGCCTGCTGCTCGTCTGTCAGCAGCTCGTTCAGCAGGTAGTAGTCCGTCTGCTCGGGACCACCCAGTACCGGCGGCTCCACCACCGGCCTCCCGTCCGTGCCCCGGGCGCCAGCAGTGGTGGTGCCTTGCGCCGTATCGGCGGAATTCGGCCGTGTCGTGTTCATTTCTCGACGCTCCTTTCTTGCTGGACCTGGATCCGATCCCGCCCCCTGAGCACGACGCTAGGGACGATCCCGAGGGAAGCCATCGGACGCAGAACACGAAGTTTCCGAAGGAACTTGTGCCCACGACCCAATACACTCGCGGTGACCACCCCGGCACAGAAAAGCGTGCGGGATGGGAAGGCCGCACTGCCATGCGCAGTTCCGCTCCGGCGCACGCCTGCGCCGGGAAGGACTGTTGAGGATCCGGCCCGGGAGCGCCGGATGGCAGCGGTCCGCGCCACCGCTGTAGGGTGATGACATGGCTGGGGGCAGCCTCGTTGCCACGAAGTACCTGTCGATCGTGGCGACGCACGTGGCGGCGCACATCTCGGAAGTCAGCCGAGATGTGTGGGAGCTGCTGATTGCCGAAATCCCACAGCTAAGAGGCGACGAGACAATCCTCAACATTCTGAAATCGAGTGTCGAGGAAAACATCGCCACAATGCTGCATCTCTTTGAGAACGACATGCCGCTGGATAATGTTGAGGGACCGGCGTCGGCACTGGATTATGCACGACGACTGGCACAGCGCAATGTTCCCATCAGCGCGCTCATCAGGGCCTACCGGATCGGGCACTGCCGTTTCCTGCAGTGGTGCCTTGACGAGCTCCACCGCCAATGCGCCGATGAGGACGTCTTCGCCGCGACCACCCGGCGCATGCTGGAGGCGAGCTTCGGCTACATCGACCGTGTCAGCGAACGAGTCATCGAGGTCTACCAGCTCGAACGGGACCGTTGGCTGCTGAACCAGACCGCCGTACGCGCCGGACGCGTACAAGAGATCCTCGCCGAAAGGCAGGTGGACGCCGACCGGGCGGAATCAGCCCTCGGCTACCGGCTGCGCCAGCATCACGTCGGGATGGTGCTCTGGCTGCCCGAGCGGACTCATAGCGGGGAAGGACTCGCCCGGCTCGACCGACTCACAAGCGGGATCGCCGAAGAACTCAGGTGTTGTACGAAGCCGCTGTTCGTCGCCCGGGACGAGACCTTGTCCTGGTCCTGGCTGCCCTTCGGATCGCGCAGCGAGGTCCCCTGGGATCTGCTGTCGAGTACGGTCGAGGACGGCGACCGTACTGCTCGGGCGGCCGTGGGGGACGTGGAACCCGGTGTCGAAGGCTTCCGTCGCACGCATCGCCAGGCGCTGCGTGCGCAGGATCTGGCCATGGTCGCGAGTCCGGGCGCTCGCGTCACGGCATACGCTCACGTCGGTCCCGTCGCATTGATGTGTACGGACATCGACGACATACGTGCCTGGGTATGGAGCGTCCTCGGCTCCTTGGCGATCGACGACGAGCACTGCGCACGCCTCCGGGAGACCCTGCAGATCTTCCTTGCCACCGGTTGCAGTCACACCGCCACCGCCAGCCGCCAGATTCTGCACAAGAACACCGTCCAGTACCGCATCCGGAAAGCCGAGGAAGCCATGGGGCGGCCGGTCCACGAACGCCGCGCCGACTTGGAGGTCGCGCTGCTCGCCTGTCAGTACCTCGGCTCCTCCCTCCTTCGTGCGAGCCCTTCGTGAAGGAGCATGACGACCCGCAGGCCGAAGCAGCAGCCCGCGTCGGCGACGCGCAGGCCCTGTCGACGGTCACCATCACAGCTCCCCGGCCACGGCGTCACCTTCTCCGCCCGGGTGTTCGAGGCGAGCGGGTCTGCGTGCGGGTGCGCGAGGACAAGAAGATCGACGTCTCGCCCCAGGGCCGTTCGGTCCCCGGGCGAGGGACGGCCCACCACGACAGCCGGCCGTCGCGGGCTCACGATGAAGAGGCGTCCACCAGCATCGGAGGCGACCATGGACTACGGAATCAGCGTCTGGCTCGATCTCCCCTTCGCCGACGCGGTCCAACGCGTGCGCGCCGCACTGGCCGAGGAGGGATTCGGCATCCTGTCCGAGATCGACGTACGGGCGACGCTGAGGGCCAAGCTCGGCGAGGAGATCGAGGACTATCTGATCCTCGGCGCCTGCAACCCCCAGCTCGCGCACCGCGCCCTGGGCGTCGACCGTCGGATCGGACTGTTGCTGCCGTGCAACGTGGTGGTGCGATCCGCCGCCGGCGGGACGGTGGTGGAGGCCATGGACCCCGAGCTCATGGTGCAGATCAGTGACCAGAGCGCGCTGACGCCCGTCACGGACGAGGCGGCGGCCCGCCTCCGCAGCGCGCTCGACGCCCTGCACGAGTGATTCCGCCGGAGGCCTCACCGTAGAAGGTCGGGGGGCGCTTCCCCGAAGACGCGATGAGCACAGCGCACACCGCCCGTGCCCTACGCGCCGCCCCGGCCTGCTCACCTTCCTCGGCGGGGTCGGCACGGTCAGCGGCAGCACGTTCCTGGGCAGCACGTTCCTGTCAGGCGCCTGCCGTGGGGGACTCGCCGAGGGCCTTCAGCACAGCGATCTGGGCGCGGTCGCGCTCGGCGGCGAGGGCGTCGACCGAGCGGTCTCCGAAGGCTTCCTGGGCCTGGCGGACAAGCAGTTCGACGGTCGGTGCGTCGAGTGAGGGGCTGCCCAGCTGCTGCCATAGCCCTTCCAGGGTGGGGCCCAGATGCTGGAGGAACTGGGGCAGTCCGCCCGGGCCCCCGCCGAGGTGGAAGGTTCGGAACGGGCCGCCCACCGCCCATCGCAGGCCGATGGAGGAGGTGACGATCTCGTCCAGCTCACTCTCGGTGACGACCCCCTCGACGACCAGGTGCACGCACTCACGGAACAGCGCCGCTTGAAGGCGGTTGGCGACGAACCCGGGCACCTCCTTGCGGAGCACCTGCGGCTTCTTGCCCATGGCGGTATAGAAGTCGCGGGCGCGCTGGAGGGTCTCGGCAGAGGTCTGCTCGCCCGGCACGACCTCCACCAGAGGCAGAAGGTGCGGCGGGTTGAAGGGGTGGCCGACCACCAGGCGCTCGGGGTGGCGCATGGCCTGGGCGATGTCAGTGGCCGGGATACCGGAGGTGGACGTCGCGAGCAGGCAGTGGTCGGGAGCGGACTGCTCGATGGTCGTCCAGATCTGCTGCTTGAGGTCCAGCCGCTCGGGACCGTTCTCCTGGACGACGTCGGCGTCGGCGACGGCCGCGGCCAGTTCGGTCTCGAAGCGCAGCCTGTCGGTGAGACCCGCGGTAGGCAGGCCCAGACCCTCCAAGGCGGGAAGAATCTCCTCCAGACCGACGCGGACCCGTTCCTCCGCGTCCGGGGCGGGGTCGTTGACGGTGACCTCCAGGCCCCGGGCGAGGAACAGCCCGGCCCAGGATGTCCCGATGACACCTGATCCGACGACTGTGACACGACGGTACGGGCTGGGAGACTCGGAGTTCACTGACACTGTGGTGATCCTTCCTGGGGAGGGCCTGCTGCCCCCTCGTGCAGGCGTACAACCCGCCGCGTGACCACTCGTGCGAGGCCTTCGCGATCGGCGGCCCGTCCTGACTCGCGTGTCTCTGCTCCAGGGTGCGGCGCTTGCCCGCCCGGTGCATCTCGGGGCCGCAGACGGGCCGCCTGCCCCGTCGCCTTGCGGCTTCACCGGTCGTGCTGGCCCCGACGGCCTGCGAGGCACCGTCGCCGCTGGGGCCGTCCCAATGCCCCGGCGGCCCCAGCGGCCCTGCCGGCCGCACCCCCGCACTGCCGTCGCCTGGCCCGGCCAGTCCCTTCGCGAGCGTGAATCGTCCCGGCGCGGGCTCGGCCGGCCAGCCGCAGGCCACCAGGCGCTTCGCCTTCGAGCGCAGCGCTTCCACGGGCAGCACGCTCGTGCTGCTCCAGTAGTCCCACGACCGACAGCATTCACAACCTCCCGGGGAGCGACGACCCGACAGGCCACAACTCCCACGGAACCACCGCGCCCATGCCCGACCAGCGGAATCGCCGCAATCACATCCGGAAAGACCGTGCGGATGACCTGGTGCCGCTTCGAGCGGTGGCCTGACCCGCGGAAAGACCGGCTTTGGTGCCTTCCTGTTGATCTGTCGGCCACCGCGCGGAGCGGCATCTACTGCCGCCGGGCAGGGGACGTGCCCCGATCAGGGGCCCTCGCGACAGGCACCGTCACAGTCCTGACCTCCCCGGCCCGGCGACGGCCACCGGTTGCGAGGCGATCGGGAGACCGGCGACCTCGCCCGCCACCTGCGCGCCGAGGGCATCGACGTGACCGAGGTCAACCAGCCCGACAAGGCAGCACGCCGACGCCGTGGCAAGACAGGCGCCGTCGACGCGGAAGCGGCGGCCCGCCCGGGCCGCCTCGACGCCCTCGCCCAGGCCGTCGCCGAAGGCGTCGACATTCGCGGCTACTACACCTGGTCGCTGCTCGACAACTACGAGTGGGCGAAAGCCCGTCGAACGTACTGTCATTCGACGGGCTTCCGCCCACTCGCGGTCCTCCGAGGATCCGGCTCGTGCCCGCGTACCATCACGAACCACCGACCAAGAGCCCCTCGCCGGACCTGGCCGGCTGGCTCGAGGCTGAACTCCGGCACCGCACGGCATGGTGATGCCCCGTCCAGCCGGCCGTGGTTCAGGAGCCGTGGCCCGTGCCGACGCAGCGCTCGGGCTCGGCGACCTTCAGGTACTCGTGCTTGAGGAGGTTGGCGACGCTGTAGCGCTCGGCGTCCGCGAAATCGGACGGCTTGAGCTGAGGGTCGAGCCACTGCTGGTAGCCGAACCCCGGCTGGTTGAAGCCGGCCGCGATCCGGCCCGCCTGCACGCGGAAGGAGCGGTTCACCTCGTAGCAGTGGTAGCCGTTCCCGGGGCCGTTGAGCGAGTCCGGCGGCAGGGCGCGCTTGGCGTAGGGAGTTCCGCCGGTCGCCAGGAAGCCGCCGGTCTCGGCCCCGAAGCGGTCGAGGGCCTGACCCACGTCCATCGCCTGCTCGTGCATGTCGAGGGTGCCGTTGGTTTCGGCGAAGCCTCGGTTGCCCGGGTACTTCCACTGGGTGCCGTCGCGGTACCAGTCGAGGAACTGGGTCGGCTGCAGGCCCCCGAAGTGCTTGTAGTGGTTCAGCAGCGTCGCCACCGGTCCGGTCGTCGGCAGTTCGGCCGGGCCCAGCTCGGACCGGCCGCAGTAGTAGACGGTCGGGTCCTCCGGCGGGAGCAGGTCCGGACAGTCGGACGGCAGAGGGGTGCGGTGGGCCGCTGACCGGTCCGGCGCGGCGGCGACGGCGGTGCCGGCCGAGGCCATCACGGTGAACGGAAGGGCAGCGGCCAGCGGCAGGACGATGAGCCTGAGCGAACGCATGGGTGGGCTCCAGGGGGCTGCGGACGGAGGGGTGCGCGACGTACGACGCAGCGACAGCGGACGTACGTGGCACGGTCATTGCACACTCGTACTGATCGGTAGACGGGCAACCTGGGGAGTGGCTGCGCGCACAGCATTCGGACGGAGCAGTCGACGGGACTGTGAGGCCCCGTGTGCCCCGTTTCACGCAACGGCGGTAGCAGGACCTCTCGCCGCCTCCGTTGCCGGATGTGGCTCCTGAGGCGCGGAACAACGCCGTTGTGATGACGGCCGGTTGCCTCTGGTGTTTCCGGGGCACGGGACTAACATGAGTTCCACTCATGTTTGTGTCAGGAGGACGTTATGCCGGATCGCTTCGACCTGCCGGCGGGATTCCGCTGGGGTGCCGCCACCGCCGCCTACCAGATCGAGGGGGCGGTGGACGAGGACGGCCGCGGGCCGTCCGTCTGGGACGTCTTCTGTGCCCGGCCCGGCGCTGTCCGGGACGGGCACACGGGGGCGGTGGCCTGCGACCACTACCACCGCTACCCCGAGGACATCGCCCTGATGAAGGGTCTCGGGTTGGACGGCTACCGGTTCTCGATCGCCTGGCCCCGGGTGCTGCCCACCGGCGCGGGCGCGGTCAATCCCGCCGGTCTCGCCTTCTATGACCGGCTGGTGGACGCCCTGTTGGAGGTGGGCATCACCCCGCTGCCCACCCTCTTCCACTGGGATCTCCCGCAGGCGCTGGAGGATGACGGCGGCTGGCTCAATCGCGACACCGCGTACCGCTTCGCCGAGTACGCGTCGGTGGCGGCGGACCGCCTCGGCGACCGCGTCCCGGCCTGGATCACCCTCAACGAGCCCTTCGTCCACACCGTCTTCGGCTACGCCCTGGGCACCCACGCCCCCGGCCGCACCCTGATGTTCGAGGCGCTCCCGACCGCTCACCACCAGCTCCTTGCCCACAGCCTGGCAGCCTCGATCCTCCACGAGCGCGGCCTGGAGGTGATGCTCTCCAACAACCTCACCCCCGTCGAGCCGGCCTCCCCTGACCCCGCAGACGTGGCCGCCGCCGAGGCCTACGACACCCTCCACAACCGCCTGTTCACCGACCCCGTCCTCCTCGGCCGCTACCCCGACCTCTCCGCCCTCGGCGTCCCCGACGACATCTTCGGTGCCGTCCACCCGGGTGACGTGGACCTCATCCACACCCCCGGCCTCGACGGCCTCGGCCTCAACTTCTACAACCCCACCCGCGTCGCCGCGCCCACCGAGCCGGGCCTGCCCTTCGACCTGGTCGACATCCCCGACGTCCCCCACACCGCCTTCGGCTGGCCCGTCGTTCCCGACGCCCTCCGCCAACTCCTCGTCGACTTGAAGGAGTTGTACGGCGCCGCCCTCCCGCCCATCACCATCACCGAGAACGGCTGCTCCGTCACCGAGTCCACCACCCCCGACCAGCCCCGCATCGACTTCCTGGCCGCCCACCTCGACGCCCTCGCCCAGGCCGTCGCCGAGGGCGTCGATGTCCGTGGCTACTACGCGTGGTCGCTGGTGGACAACCTGGAGTGGGCGGAGGGGTTCAGTCAGCGCTTCGGTCTGGTCCACGTTGACTTCGAGACGCAGCGCCGCACGCCGAAGGCCTCGTATGCCTGGTACCGAGACCTGATCGCCGTCCATCGGGAGCGGTTCACGAAGTAGGCGGGCGATCGAATCTCGTAACTCCCTTGCCAGCTGCCCGGCTTGCGGAAAGTTGGTGACTCGCAGTTAAGGCCTCACTGTAGTGACAGCCTGTTCGACGGGCTGAGGACTCTCGCAGGCTTTCGGGGGGCCGGACGGAACGTCCTGCTACAACCGCTACGGCAACCCGACCGTACGCTCGCTGGAGACCGCGGTGGCCGACCTCGAAGGCGGCGCGGACGCCATCGCCACCGCTTCGGGCATGGGCGCGATCAACACCGTCCTGCTCGCCCTGCTGCGCTCCGGCGACCAGGTGATCGCCCAACAGAGCCTGTACGGCGGTACCTTCGCCATGCTCGCCGACAACACCTTCGCGACGCCGCTGCTCTGCCGGCCCGTCGAGTACGGCGCGGACGTCGTCATCCACGAGCCGGTGACGGGCGCCGACCGGGTGACCGGAGCCGCGAGCGCAACACGGTGAGGGCACCGTCGGCGTCCCCGCCGGCCGCGACTTCACCGAATTCGCGATTGCGGCACCGAACGGATCCATCGCAACGATCACGTCCACCCGCCGCCCTCACCCTCAGTGGTGTCCGGATCCGAGGTACGGGGTCAGCGGGGTTTGGGGCGGGCGGCGAGGAGGGCGATGTCGTCGTCGGTGGTGGTGCCGTGGGTGGTGGGGCCGGGTGGGGCGAGGGCGTGGAGGACGGCGTCGAGGAGGTCGTCGAGGTCGCCGGTGGCGGGGAGGCGGAGGGCGGCGAGGCGGGCGAGGGAGGCGTCGATGTCCTCGTCGCGGCGTTCGACCAGGCCGTCGGTGTAGAGCAGGAGGGTCTGGTCGGGGGTGAGTGGGTGGGTGGTCTGCTCGTAGCCGCCGAGGCCGGTGCCGAGGGGTGGGCCGGTGGGCACCTGCAGGAGTTCGGTGGCGTGGTCGGGGGTGATGAGGGCGGGCGGCAGGTGGCCCGCGCTGGAGAGCGTCCAGCGGCCGCGGCCGGGGTCGGCGAGGACCAGCAGACACGTCGCGGGCCGGGCGGTGTCGTTGGCGGAGATGACGTTGTCGAGTTGGCGCAGGATCCGGTGGGGCGGCAGGTCCATGCCGGCGACGTCGCGCAGGGTCGAGCGGTAGTGGCTCATGTCGACGGCGGCCTCGACGCCGTGTCCCATGACGTCGCCCATCGCGAGCAGGGTGCGGCCGAACGGTAGCCGGACCGTCTCGTACCAGTCGCCGCCGACCACCGAGCTGGTGCCGGAGGGCAGGTAGCGGGAGGCGAGGAGGAGGTTCTGGTGCGGGTTGCCGGGTTCGGTGAGCAGGGCCCGCTGGAGTTCCAGGGCGATGCCCTGGGAGCGGGTGTAGCGGCGGGCGTGGTCGATGGCGGTGGCGGCGCGGGCGGCGAGGGCGCCGAGGAGCGCGGCCTCGTCCGGGGTGAACGCGGGGGCGGCGGCGCTGCGGCCGAGGGTGAGCAGGCCGACGAGCCGGTCGTGGGTGGCGAGCGGTAGGACGAGGAGGGAGGTGATCCCGACCGGGCTCGCGTCCTCGGGGCCGGGTTCGGTGAGGACCGCACCGCCACCGGCGAGGCTGCGGGCGGCGGCCGAGCCCTCCCCGTGGCGGACGGACTCGCCGGGCCGGATCGACTCGCCGAGGGCGGCGCGCAGGGCGGGGACGGCGTCGACGGCCGCGCGCTGCAGGCGCAGGGGCGCGCCGTGTCCGGGCCGGGCCGGGTCGGCGTCGGGTGGCAGGACGTCGATGGTGGCGAGGTCGGCGAAGCCGGGCACGGTGAAGGCGGTGAGTTCGGCGCAGGTGGTGGAGAGGTCGAGGGTGGTACCGATCCGCTCGGCGGCGGCGTCGAGCAGGGCGAGCCGGGCGCGGGCCTGTTCGAGCTCGTGGAGCCGGCCGCGGGCCGGGGCCAGGTCGTCGAGGACGACGACGATCACGCCGGTGGTCCGCCCGGCGTGTTCGAGCGGTCGGTAGCGCACCCGCAGGCCGGGTGGGACGGGGGAGCCGGGGCCCTCGGGCCCGCCGGTGGCGTGTTCGCGGTCGTGTCCGTCGGCGAGGACGCGGCGCAGGGTGGGTGCGGCGCCGGCGAAGGGGGTGGCCTCGGCGGGGCGGCCGAGCAGGTCGGCGCGGCGCAGCCCGGTGGCGGCGGCGAAGGCGGTGTTCAGGTACTGCCAGCGCAACTGGTCGTCGAGCAGGGCGACGCCGACCGGGGCGGTGGCGAGCAGGTCGCGGAGCAGGTCCGGGCTGTTGCCGTCGCGGTCGGTGTCGCTCTTGTCCTCGGGCAACGAGCCGAGGCTCGCGGCGTGGGCAGCCGCCGCCGCGAGGGGCCGGGGCGCCGGTGTCGCGGGCGGGGCGTCTTCTGCGCGGTTGCCGTGCCGGAACTGCATAGGCCCATGATCACGCGCCCGGGCGCGGCACGCCCACAAGTGGGTGAAACCTTGACCGGCCGGAGGCCGTGTTGTAGTCGTGGCCGGAGCCATTTGCGTGTGCGTGCACATAAATGTATGGTGCGTGCACACGCACACATCAAGCCCCGGGGACGCCCCGGAGAGCCCGAGGAGAGACCACCATGGACACCGCCGCCACCCCGATCGTCCTCATCACCGGCACCTCCTCCGGGATCGGTCTGGCCGCCGCCGTCGCCGCCGCCCGCGCCGGGTACGGCGTCGTCGCCACCATGCGCGACACCGGACGGGCCGGGGCCTTGCACCGCGCCGCCACCGAGGCGGGCGTCGACGGGCGGATCGAGGTCGAGCGGCTGGACGTCACCGACCCGGAGTCCGTCGCCGCCTGCCTGGACACCGTCCTCGCCCGGCACGGCCGGCTCGACGCCGTGGTCAACAACGCGGGCGCCGGATTCGTGGGCACCATCGAGCAGGACGGGATGGCGCCGGTGCGGGCCGCCATGGAGGTGAACTACTTCGGCGTGGTCGAGGTCACCCGGGCCGCGCTGCCGCACCTGCGGGCCACCGGCGGCCGGGTGATCACCGTGACCAGCGTCGGCGGCGTGGTCGGACAGCCCTTCAACGAGGCGTACTGTGCGGCCAAGTTCGCCGTCGAGGGCTTCATGGAGTCGCTGGCCCCGGTCGCCGCCACCGTCGGCGTGCACGTCACCGTCGTCGAACCGGGCGCCGTCGCCAGCGAGTTCGTCGGCAACCAGGCCCTCGACCTGCCCGCGCTGACCGCTGCGGCCGGACCGTACGCCCCCGCCCTGGAGGCCTACATCGACCGGACGCTGAAGGCCTTCGGCCAGGCCCAGACCCCGGAGGCGGCGGCGGAGCCGATCGTCGCGGCGCTCACCGCCGAGCGGCCGCCGCTGCGGGTGCAGACCTCCGAGACGGCTCGGGCCTTCGCCGGTACCAAGCTGGCCGACCTGGACGGCTCGGCGGTGCGGGGGATGACGGGCACCTGGGTGGTCTGACGGGCGATGGGGTCGAGTGGCGGGCTTGGCTGGGTGACGGGCTGGCGGGCTTGGCCGGGTGGCGGGATTCGGTGGGTCGGTGGGTCGGTGGGTCGGCCAGGCACGGCCTTGGGTAGCGCGGGTTCGGCAGTCGGGGCGGGAACGGAATGATCACCGGTCATACTTGGGCGGCGGCGCCCGACACCGGACGCCGCGGGCCGTGCCAGGCCCGCCCTGCCCTGCCTTGCCTGCGTCACGCCCTGCCCGCCCGCTTCGCCAGCCGTCCCGCCCACACCGGAGGAACCGATGAGCCGCCACCTGTCGACCCACCGCCCGGCGGCCGGGGCCCCGGCAGTGCCGTGGAACCGGCAGCGGCTGCGCAGCAACAACGAGTGGCTGTTGCTCGAACTGCTGCGCACCGGTGGCGGCTCCTCGCGGGCCCAACTCGCCCGGGACACCGGTCTGTCCAAGCCCACCGTCTCCGCCGCCCTGGCCGCGCTGGAGCAGGCCGGGCTGGTCCGCGAGGCCGGCCGGTTCGCCCCCGAGCGCGGCCGCACCGCCGTGCTGTACGAGGTTGACCCGACGGCCGGGCACGTGCTCGGGGTGGACATCGGCCGGGCCCGGTTGCGGGTCGCCGTCGCGGACCTCGCCGGGACGGTCGTCGCCCGCCGGGACGTGGCCAACCGGGGCCGCTCGGCGAACGCCGTCGCCGACGCCGTGGTCGCCGCCGCCCATGAGGCCATCGCCGAGGCGGGCCTGGCCGCCGCCGACATCGGGCACGCGGTGATCGGCACCCCGGGCGTGTGGGACGAGGAGCGGCGCGGCGTCCGCTACGCCACCAGCCTGCCCGGCTGGGGCCGGCCCGGCCTGTTCGACCGGATCGGGGAGGGCCTGGGGACGGCCGTCACCGTCGCCAACGACGCCAACCTGGCCGCGCTCGGCGAGTACACCCTCGGCGCCGGCCGGGGCAGCCGGATGTTCGCCTACCTGCTCGTCGGTACCGGCTTGGGCGTGGGCGTGGTCAAGGACGGCGAACTGCTGCTCGGTGCACACGGCGCGCTGGGCGAGATCGGCCTGGTCCCGCTGCCCGCCCGCCCCGGCGAGCCCGTGGCGACCATCGAACGCGAGGCCGCCGCGGACGCCGTGGTGCGCACCGCCCAGGACCTCGGGATGGGCGGCGCGCCCACGGCGAAGCAGGTGTTCGAGCGGGCCCGGGCCGGTGATCCGGCGGCCGTCCGGGCGGTCGACCACGAGGCCGGACAACTCGCCTACGCCGTCGCCGTGTTGTCCGCTGTACTGGACCCGGACCTGGTGGTCCTCGGCGGCGGCATCGGCAGCAGTGCGGACCTGCTCCTGGAACCGCTGGAGCAGGCCCTGCACCGGATCACCCCGATGCGCCCGACGCTCGCGCCGAGCCTGCTGGGGGAGGAGGCGGTGCTCCTCGGTGCGGTCGCCACGGCCCTGGAGACCGCGCGCCCCGAGGTCTTCGAGCGCCGGACGGCGGGACTGCCGTAGGGCTCCCGGCAGAACGACCCGCTTGTGCCTTGGAACGGCGGCTCCCGGCGGGTGCGATCAGGTTCCGGCGATGCTCCGGCCCGGCATGGGCTCCGCGAGCGCGGCCCGCCGGGCGGGTGCGTCGAAGGAGTCGGCGAAGTACTGCGTCTCGTGGACCACGTGCTGGTCGGCGAACTCCATGATGCTCACCGAGTACGAGGGCACACCGTCGTAGGTGATGATGCATTCGCTCACCCATAGATGTGCCTGTCCGGTGATCCGTTGCACGCTGAAGTGCCGGTCGGCCGGATGTCCGCCGCGTTGCGCCGCAATCGTCGCGCGGCCCCGGAACCGCTCACCTGACTGCGGGTAGTCCAGGATCGCGTCCGGGGCGTAGATGGCGTGCTCGGCTTCGGTGTCCCCGCGTTCCGAGGCCCGCCAATGCTCCTCGATCGCCGTCCTGGTCCGGGAGTCAGCGTCCATGGCACCGCCCTTCCGTAGTGGGTGACAGCCCGGGCACTCCGGTCCACGGCCGGCCCGGCGGCCGGAATGCACCCGGCGTGCGCCGGCGTGGGCCGAGGTCGACCGCGCGCTGCCGATGTAACCAACGGTAGCCGGACGGCTCCTTCCACGTGACAGTTTGCACGCGGATCGCCCGGACGCCCCGTAGCTGCGGGTTGCCGCGCTCCGGTGTTGTCCCCCTGTCGGGACGGCCGGTGGTTGGGCGCAGCGTGACGACCGCCCGGCGAACGGCGACGCTCGGTAGTCAGAAGATCTCGATCCGCCAACGAGCGGGCGATGCTTGTGCGGATCGCGTGTCGGCTCTGCTTGAATCACGCACCTCACCCAAACGGAACGGAGCGTTCTTCACCCATGCCTTCACGGATACGCGGGCACCGGCGTGCCGGCCTGGCCGGATTCGCCGGACTCGTCCTCACCGTCGGTCTGGCGCTGACCGGTTGCGACCCGTCGGCCGCCGACGGCGGCGCCAAGGCGTCGCCCTCGGCGGCCGCCACGGCCACCGCCCAGGTGACCCCGCCGGCGGCACCGCCCGCCGCGCCGGCGAGCTCGCCGGCCGCGCCCCCGGTCAGCACGCCGCCGGCCGCACCCGGCTCCGCGCCGAGCACGCCGGCCGCCCCGGCGCCGGCCGCACCCAGCAGCCACGCGCAGTCGCCCGCCCCCAAGACGCCGCAGCCGAAGATCACCACCGCCCAGCCGTCGACCGACCCGGAGCCGCAGCAGACCGCGGCGGCCGGCGGCGGTGCGGAGTGCGAGATCCGCTCGAACGCGGGGAACTGCTACGCGGCCGGGCAGTTCTGCCGCAACGCCGACCTCGGCAGGAGCACCCATGATGCCAACGGGCGGATGATCTACTGCCGGATGGTGAGCGGCAAGCCGCACTGGCAGGCCTGAGCGGGCGGGCAGCGGACCTGGGCGGGTGCGGGGGCCGGGGGTCCGGCCCCCGCACCCGTCGGGCTGCGGCCGAGGGCCCGGGCAGCCGGGTGGTCCGGGGCGGCCAGGTGACGGGTGGTCCGGGCCGCGACGGTCAGTTCGGTCGGTCGAGGGTGTCCCAGAACAGGTGCTCGTGCGCCTGGAGCAGCAGACCGTACGCGCGGGCCGCGGCCAGGGTCGGTCCGTCCAGCGGGTCCGGCCCGAGGGCGTCGGCGGCTTGCTGTTCGAGCGCGGTGGCGGGCTGGGCGAAGAAGTCGAAGAACGCGCAGGCCTGGTCGGGGAGGCCGTAGTGGCCACGTAGGGCCTGGGCGATGGTGGCGCAGTAGCCGCCCCAGAGCGCGTAGTCAGGTGTCCACCTCTGGAGGCGGATGCGCTCCGCTGATCGGAGTGTGGAGCCATGGCGAGCGAGGTGAAGTACCTGGATCTTCTCCTTCGGAAGTCCCAAGTGGTTCGGGGAACCGCCGCGCGCGACATCTTGTCCTTGAAGTCCCAGGAGAGTCAGGGGCGGGCCTGGGGCAAGCGGAACGGTTACACGATCCGCCGCGTCTTCCGCGAGAACCTGTCCGCCTACAAGGCCGGGGTCAAGCGTCCGGAGTTCGACGAGGCGGTGCAGGCCAAGGCGGTTGATCGGGACGCGGGAAAGTGGCTCGGCACACCGCCGGATGGGCTGAAGGTCACGAAGAAGGCAAGCTGAAGGGCAGCAAGCGCTGGCCCATGATCGAGCGAATCTACGACGAGGCGGCGCAGGGGAAATCACAGCGGAAGATCACGCTGGGACTGACAGCTGACGGATGGACGGGCGCACGTGGGGGCCCCGTGCGAGTCAGCACCGTCGGCAAGATCCTCAGGAACCCGGTCTACCTCGGATGGCAGATCGTGAGCGTGAGGGGAAGGCCGCAGATCTACGGGCTGCCGCGTAGTGGACGACCTGCACCGGCGCCTGATCAGGATCGGGCTGGATGCCCTCGCCGAGGATTACGGCTACGCCCTCGCGGGCGGTTACGCCGTCCAGGCGCACCGCATCGTGGACCGGCTGAGCGACGATGTCGACCTGTTCGCGCCGATAGACCGGGCGGCGAAGGAGATGCCGGCCGCTGTCGCGCGGGCTGCCGCGGCGTACGAGGCCGCCGGGTACACGGTCGAGATCGCGCAGCAGGTGCCCACCTACGCTCGCATGAACGTCACCGACCCGGCCACGGGATTCCAGAGCAAGGTCGAGCTGTCGAGGCAGCGTCAATCCGCTCGCACACGAGGGCTACTGGCAGTCGTCGTCCGCACCTGCCTTCGCAGCCTGTGCGGTGACCAGGCGTGTCTGGGCACTCGGTGGATGCGTGTGGACGTGCCTCGCTCCGGTCAGCCGGTCGCTCCGACGGTCTTCTTCTTCTGGAAGGGGGCGGTCTCCTGTCCGAGTACGTCGTCGATCCTGTACGCGGTACTGGAGACGTGCTCGCCAAGGGCTACCAGGTGGAACTCGTTGTTCTTGAAGAAGTGGAAGAGCGTGACGGTCGCCTTCCCGGCCACCCCGGCGCTGGAGTGGCGGACGTTCACCTTCTCGCCGTCGACCACGTGGTTCCCGCTGTCCTTGCCCTTTCCGTCGTACGCGTCATTGAGCGCCTGGCCCAGCGCGGTGTGGCGCCCGATATCGATGTACAGCTTCAGGTCGGTCTGAGCATCCGTCTGCTTGGCGTACTTCTTCAAGGCGGTTGTCGGCATGCCGACTCCTCAGGAACTTGGTGCGATCCACAGATCCGCACGCGGCTGAACTCCTGTCGAACCCCGTTGCCCGACAGGAGCATTGGGAGGTTCTTATGATTCCCTGGACCCGCCCGGGTTGGTAGGGCACGGCGGTCGGGTGACCGGATACCGGCCACCCGCCTCCTCGCCACAACCTCCCTGTACTGGCGGGGAATACGGCCGTCAGTGCCCGGGTAGGCCGGGACGGCCCGGGCTTCTGGCCCTGTTGGTGCCGCGCAGAACGGCCGAGAGCAGCCTGGGGTTCACCCATAGCAGTGAGCTGCAAGCGCATCCCCTGCTTCTCCAGCCCCGACCTCACCTACGACGGCGAGACGCTCGGCGCAGGCGAACCCCGTCCGCGAACCTCGCCCGCCTCTTCAACACCACCATGGCCATCGTCGCCGGGCTACCGCTGACGACCCTTGCGCAGCCAGACCGCGCCAACAGCGCCTGCCCGGCGGCTGGGGCAGGCTGCTCCTGCGTCAGTCAGGTCAGAGCGGAGATCGCCGAAGCGAGCGGAGCGACCGCCGTTGGCCGCCTCTGGCCGACGATCAAGCTCATGCCCTGGCCGGATGATTCAGCGGCAGCGGCACAGTTCCCATAGAGCCGAGGGGATGGCTATGGCCTGCCGAAGCCGCCCTCGGCTGATTCATGTGGATCGTCGGATGCACTCTCCGGGCCGGAGGCAATCTGGCATGATCATGCGGTGAATGATGCCTCGTCAGGCTGGCTGTCCACCGCGGCCGCGACGCTACTGCCGTGGGCGCGGCAGGCTGGCCTGGTAGCCGATGCCCGCGAGGAGCGGCGTCTTGCCGCGATGCGACTGGAGGTCCTGGCTGCCAGCGCCCTGCCGCGGGGTGACGCGCAGGACGTGGCGCTGGCGGCCCAGTGGGCGGCGTTCATCTGCTGGCTGGACGACCAGATCGGCCGGCGGGACCTGGGATCGGTACCCGGTGAGTTGGAGCGGTTCACCGCACCTCTGCGCCACGTGCTCGCACGCGACGGAGAGGGGGCCACCGCAGCGAACGGGCGCGCGGTGGTGCTGGCATGGCTGTGGGAGCGCACGGCCGCTGGCATGCCGGCTCGCTGGCGGGAGCGCCTCGCGGCGGACTGCACCGACTTCCTGAGCACCTGCGAGGAGGGGGTGGCCGTGCGCCGGGCCGGGGTAAGGCTTCCACTGGCGGACCACAACCGGCTGCGACGCCGCACGATCACCCTGCTCCCCATGCTGGACATTCTGGAACGCACCGGCCATGCCGACCTGGTGGAGGATCCCCGGGTGGACAGCCGGCTGTGGGACCTACGCTGGGCGGTGGCCGATGTCGCCGACTGGGCGAACGACCTGGCCTCGCAGTCCGACGACGCGGCCGCCGGCCAGGACAACCTTGTGACGCTCGTCGCCCGCCGGGATGGAATCTCAACAGCCTTGGCCTGCAGGCGCGTTGCTGCGATGCTTGACGAGCGCCGTGCGAACTTCGCGGCCACGGCGGCGACCCTGCGCGCGACACCCGACCTGGCCGAGCACGAGGTCGTGGGGCTCCGCCGCTACGTGGACCTGGTGGAGACGTTCATGACCGCCACCCTGCACTGGCTGGCCGTCACCGGGCGCTTCACCCCCGAGCCCGCACCACCTGGCAGTGCCGCAGCCCTGACCGCCAGCTCCGCGCGCGACCCGCGATCGACGATAGAGAACGGAACGCCATGAGGCCCGTCCCGATATCCGCGCGCCTGCCCTGCTGGCCCCGTACAGCATTTCCCACGACCCTCGCGCCTGCCACCGCCCGCCTTCGCGCTCATCTCCTGGCCCGGGTCGAGCCGGACGGGACGGTCCGCGACCCTTGCCGCAGCCGGGTCCTGGAGTCCGCGTTGCTGCTGGCCCTGCTGGACCGCACCCGTCTGGAGTCGTCCGCCCGTCTTCGCCTGGCCCACTACCTCGGCGCGCACCGCGACTCCCCGAGACCGCTGGACCGTCTGCTGGCCAGGGCCGCCCTTCACGAACGACCGGCCGAGGCCGATTTACCGGACGTCGACCAGTTCCTCGCCCAGGCCCCGGACTTCACCGCCCCCCGCAGACGCGCCCTCCTGCACGCGATCCTCCTGCTGCTCGGCGCGATCCCTACTGCCGAACTCCCCCCGCCCGAAGCGTTCTCCCAGCGCGGTCTGCACTCATGGGCGCGGGTCCAGGTCACCGCGGTCAAGGCCGTCCTCGCCCACGCCCACGGACGACCGAACCTGATCGACGACCAGGACCTCGACCTGCTGCGCTCCACCCAGCACCCCGGGGAGGTGTGGGAGGGAAACCTCCTCATCCACCTCTGCGTCCTGCACGCCCTGGCCCCGCTGCCCGATCACGATCAGCTGACCGTCGAGGGGATTCGCACCGCTCTCCGCCACCAACGCGCCGACAGCGGAGTGCCGTTCATCTGCGACGAGGACACCTGGCTCACCGCCAACGCGGCGTCGCCCCGCTGATCGCCCCGATGGTCGACCTGTCCGTCGTCGGCCTCCTGGTCGTTCTCCATCACCTCGCCGCCACCGGCACCGACCCCGCCCAACTCCGTCCGGCCACCCGCCTGATGCACCTGTGCGGCCTGCTCACCCTTGCTCTCAACACCTCCGAGCCTGTCCTCGCCGGGCACTACGGACGCGCCCTCTTCGACACCGTCGCCCCCGCCGAGCCGGAGGGGACCAGGGAGTTGAGTAGTCATCAGGGGTGAGGGAGCCCCCGGTGTGCCACCCGTGATTCGGCTCTCGTCCGCAACCGAGAACGGCCCTGCCTGCGCAACGGGGGCCCCGCGGCCACGCCGGGGCGGTGGTGAGGTGGAACGGCTCTCATCAGGGCTTGGACGGGTACCCGCCGACATCTCATACCGGACGGCGGGCTTCCAACCGAGCATTCACCTACTCGAAGGGAACTGCTTTGGAAGGCGACCACAGGAGAGAGTTCCACGCGTCGAGTGAAGCGGTCGGGAGCTTCTACGACCACATGGGGGGTGCTCTTCGCCTCGATCTTCGGAGAGAACATCCATGTCGGTATCTGGGACACTGGCGACGGGTCGTCGATGTTCGCAGCCCAGACCCGCCTGACCGATCGCCTGACCGACCTTCTGCGGCTCCAGAGCGGCCAGTACCTGCTCGATGTGGGCTGCGGGACGGGTCGTCCCGCAATGAGACTCGCCGAACGCGCGCAAGCCCGGGTGCTCGGAGTGAGCATCAGCTCCTCGCAGGTGCAGAGCGCCATCGCGAAGTCCCGCGACGCCGGCCTGTCGGCGCAGTTGGAGTTCATCCATGTCGACGCCATGAACCTGCCGTGCGAATCCGAGACGTTCGACGCCGCGTGTGCCGTGGAGATGCTGTTCCACGTGCCCGACCGCCTCCAGGTCCTGCGGGAGATCCACCGCACGCTCAAACCGGGGGGCCGGGTTGTCCTCGCAGAATTCGTCGAACGAGAGCAGCTGACGGGCGAGGAACGGGACCTCCTCACAAAGGGATTCGCGTTCTCGTCCCTCCTGCACCCCGGGAACCACGGCGACGCGCTCTCCCAGTCCGGACTCGAAGTGATCCAGGCCCACGACGTCACCGAGCAGACCAGGCCGAGCATGAGCTGGCTCCAATCCCGATACAGCGCGGACAGGGAGCGCCTGGCCGACCACTATGGGCCGGACTTCGCAGCCCAGATGGACCAGCTCCTACCAGCCGGACTGTCCATCTACACGGAAAAACTCGGCTACGTGATCGCCGAAGCCCGCCGCCCCACCCGTTGAGTCCGAAGCCACCCACCCGACCGGCTGTGACGGCCTGAGCAAGACACACCGACCCGGCAGGCTGCGCCGGCCACAGGGGTCCGGCTGCCGAGGCCGACGCGCCCTGGCTATCGGCCGCGTCCGCCCTCCGTCCCGCATTCACGCGGCCGTCTCCGTCCTGGCGCGGGTGAACAGCCCTGGTTCCACCTCGACCAGCACCCCGTCCACCACCGGGCGTTTGAGCTTGGAACGCATGGCCTCGGTGAACCTCGCCTCCGCCCCCAGCCACAGCCCGTCGCACACGTCCCGAACTGCACCCATCGGCGATCCCCCGTTCGCAGTTGGCGTGCATCCGGGAAGCGCCGGATCGGCCGGGGCCCCGTACTCGCGGGCTTTGGCCGGTCCGGTGCCCTCTATCTGGGGCCGAAGGTGTTGAGGAAGAGCACCGGCTCGTCGCCGAAGCGCCCGGAGGCGTCGAGGTCGAGGAGCGCCGCGAGGGCCTTGGCGGTGTAGGTGTGTTCGAGTGCCAGCCCCGCGTCGGAGGCGGCGCGGTTGAGTGCCGCGTTGGCTTCGGCGGTGGGGTGGGCATAGCCGGGACCGAGCCAGCCGCGGTCGAGGCGGATGTCGTCCGAGCTGAGGCCGACTGGTGGCAGGGCGGCGCCTCGACTGCGGAGCAGCGCCTCGGACTTGCGGGCCAGCGCGTTGAGCGCTGTGCTGTCCAGGCGCAGGGTGTCGTTGACGACGATCCCGAGGACACGGGTGCGCAGGCCGGCCAACCGCAGCCCCAGGGCCAGGCCGGCGGCGGTGCCTCCCGAGCCGACCGCGGTCACGACCCAACCGGGCTCGGGCAACAGCCCGTTCGACACCTGCGCGGCCAGCTCCAGTGCGGTCTCGACGTACCCGAGCGTGCCGAGCGGCGAGGATCCGCCGGCCGGGAGGAAGTACGGGAAGGTGGGATGTCGCATCGAGGAATGGCGTGCGAAGAGCCAGGGGGCGGCGAGGATCAGGCGGGTCTTGGTGTGCAGGAAGTGCAAGGTGGCGCCGGATGCGCGAAGGCGCCGGAGTTGGGCCCGGGTGTGATCGTCGACCGGGTGGTCGATCAGGGCGAGGGCGACGGTGAGGCCCTGCTCGGGGGCGTAGAGTGCCGCTGCCAGGCCCCAGTTGGTGCCGAGACCGCCGACGGTGAGGAGTGTCCGGGCGCCGCGCCGGTGGGCTTCGGGTAGCAGCCATTCCAGCTTGCGGACTTTGTTTCCGCCCCATCCGCCGTGCCCGTAGCCGCTCTCGTCCTTCAGCCAGAGCGGAGACCGGCAGCCGAGCTCGGCCAGAGGCCGCACCGGCGTCGGCGCGTCGCCCAGCGGGAGGTGCGGCAGCGACTGGGCCAGTTCGGGCCAACGCTGGTGCAGCAGCGGACGCGTCATACGACCGACGATACGGGAGCAGCGGCCCGCCGAGGAGGGTGATCGAGTCGGCCACGCCACGCTCGTCGGCAGTGTTGACCAACTGCGGGGTGAACGCGGCGATGACGCTTATCAGCCCGGTGATGTCGAGGTCGAACCGACTCGGGCTCACCTGCTCTCGAAGGCCAACTCCGCCCGGCTCGCAAGGAAGCGGCGGAAGGCGGAAGGTTGCGACAACTGTCTGCCTATGATGGAAAGTTGACGGACATGACCACTTGTTCGGCGGTCCCGCCGGCCTACGGAGGCGCGACCACCCCTGCGACCACCGGCCCGGGTCACGCGCAGAAGGGCCGTTCCCGCAGCTTCTGTGGAAACGGCCTCTGGCCTGCGAGAGACTTGCTGTCGGGCGACAGGATTTGAACCCGCGACGCTGTGATGCCCAAGTTAGACGTTAGATGGCGGTCATGACGTGCTTGATCCGGGTGTAGTCCTCGAAGCCGTACGAGGAGAGGTCTTTGCCGTAGCCGGACTTCTTGAAGCCGCCGTGCGGCATCTCGGCGGCCAGCTGCATGTGGGTGTTGATCCAGACGCAGCCGAAGTCCAGGTGACGGGACATCCGCATGGCGCGGGCGTGGTCCTTCGTCCAGACGGAGGAGGCCAGCGCGTAGTCGACGCCGTTGGCGTACGCGACGACCTGGTCCTCGCCGGTGAACTTCTGCACGGTGATGACCGGGCCGAAGACCTCGTTCTGGATGATCTCGTCGTCCTGCTGCAGGCCGGAGACCACGGTCGGGGCGTAGAAGTAGCCGACCTCGCCGACCCGGTGACCGCCCGCCTCCACCTTGGCGTGGGCGGGCAGCCGCTCGATGAAGCCGGAGACCTGGGCGAGCTGGTTGGCGTTGTTCAGCGGGCCGTAGAGCACGTCCTCGTCGTCGATGCCGCCGGTCTTGGTCTCGGCCGCGGCCTTGGCCAGCGCCTCGACGAAGGCGTCGTGGATCGACTCGTGCACCAGCACGCGGGTGGCGGCGGTGCAGTCCTGGCCGGCGTTGAAGAAGCCGGCCACCGAGATGCCCTCGACGGCCTCGGCGATGTCGGCGTCCTCGAAGACCACGACCGGGGCCTTGCCGCCGAGCTCCAGGTGGACGCGCTTGACGTCCTTGGCGGCGGACTCGGCGACCTGGATGCCGGCCCGGACCGAGCCGGTGATCGAGGCCATCGCGGGCGTGTGGTGCTCGACCATCAGCCGACCGGTCTCACGGTCGCCGCAGATGACGTTGAAGATGCCGGCCGGCAGCTCCAGCTCGGCGATCGCGGCGCCGACGATCTCGGCCAGCAGCACGGTGGAGGCCGGGGTGGTGTCGGAGGGCTTGAGGACCACGGCATTGCCGGCGGCGATGGCCGGGGCGAACTTCCAGACGGCCATCATCATCGGGTAGTTCCACGGCGCGACCTGGGCGCAGACGCCGACCGGCTCGCGGCGGATGATCGAGGTCATTCCGTCCATGTACTCACCAGCGGCCTTGCCCTCAAGCGGCCGGGCGGCACCCGCGAAGAACCGGATCTGGTCGACCATCGGGCCGATCTCCTCGGACTTGGTCAGGCCGCGCGGCTTGCCGGTGTTGCGACACTCGGCATCCACCAGTTCGTCGGCCCGAGCCTCGACCGCGTCAGCGATCTTCAGCAGCAGCTTCTGCCGGGTCGACGGCGTGGCGTCCCGCCAGGTCTCGAAGGCGCCGGCGGCCGAGGCCATCGCCGCGTCCACGTCGGCCGCGCCCGACAGCGGGGAGGTCGCGTACGCCTGGCCGGTGGTGGGGTCGACGATCTGCAGGGTGCGGCCGTCCGCCGCATCGACGAACTCACCGTTGACGTAGTTGCGAAACGTGCTCATCTGTCATTCCTCGTCGTTCACTGATGCCGGTGTGTCTGTGCCGTGTGCGGCCGTGTGGTCAGTCATCGGCGGCTGCGGACAGGTGCTCGTGCACGGCGAGCCAGTGGTCGGTGCCCCGGCGGCTGAAGACGATCGTCTCGCGCTCGCGGAGGGTCTCCTCGCCCGCCCGTGTGGCGACCTGTGTCTCGACGTGGTGGCTGAAGACGGCGGTGTCGCCGAGGACCTGGACCAGGGGCTGGGTGGAGCTGCAGCCGAGTATCCGTAGGCCGTCCTCCGCTTCCCAGCTCTGCCACAGTCGGCGGTACTCCTCGACGGACGTGAGGCGCTGTGGGGTGGTGTGGAAGAGGAAGGTCGCGTCCGCGGCGAAGGCGGCGAAGTAGTCGTCGAGGCGGCCGTCGGCGAAGGCGGCGACCAGGGCGGCCGCGGCGGCCCGCACCTCTGCGGCGGGTCCGGTGTTGTTCATCGTGAACTCCAGGGAGCGGATCGTGCGGTGGTGGTCATTCGGCGGTGACCGGGGCCAGCGGAGTGTCCTTGGCGGGGACCAGGCGGGGGCCGGCCGGGCCGAAGACGGCGCGGGGCTCGGGGAAGACGATGAGCAGCGCGGTGTACAGCACGGCGGCGACGGCGAGGGTGGCGATCAGGCTCAGGTCGATGCCGCCGGCGATGTTTCGCCAGGGGCCGGCGATCAGTGGGGTGTTGGCCATCAGGAGGCCCACGGTGGTGGCGGGGATCCAGGCGGCCATGCCGCGCCAGTTCACGCCGTTGGTGAACCAGTAGGCGCCGCCCTTCTGGCCGCGGTTGAAAACCTGGATGTCGTCGGTGAGGTAGAAGCCGCGGCGGACGAAGTATCCGATCATCATGACGGCCATCCAGGGTGAGGTGCACAGCACGATCAGGGTCGCGAAGGCGTTGATGCTGGCGACCATGTCGAGGACGAAGTTCCCGATGAAGATGAAGGCGACCGACAGGGTGCCGATCAGCGCGGTGGCCTGGACCCGGCTCAGGCGCGGGAAGATCGAGGAGAAGTCCAGCCCCGTGCCGTAGAGCGCGGTGGTGCCGGTGGACAGGCCGCCGATCAGGGCGATCGCGATGAGCGGTACGGCGTACCAGAGTGGGGAGACGGCGGCCAGGCCGGCCACGTAGTTGTTCGGGTCGGCGACCAGGGTGGCGGTGGCGACGCCGAAGAGGAAGGGCAGCAGGCTGGCGACCTGGGCGAGGAAGGGGGCGGCCATCAGCCGGGAGGGGCTGTAGCGGTCGGGGATGTAGCGGGACCAGTCTCCGAGGAAGGCCCCGAAGGAGACGGGGTTGGCCAGCGCGGTGAGCGCGGCGAGAACCCAGGTGGGCCAGAAGCTGCCCAGGGCGTAATGGCCGCTACCCGCGAAGGAGGCGTGGAAGGAGCCGCCGAAAGCGACGACGCCCAGCAGCATGATCGCGCTGCCGGCGACGACCGCGATCTTGTTGATCAGGAGCATGAACTGGTAGCCGTAGATGCACACGATCAGGACGGCGATGGCGATCACGCCGTACGCCGTGGCGCGCAGTGCGTCCCCGCCGTCGATGCCGAACAGCCTGCCGGCAGCGCCCACGATCGCATCGCCGCTGACCCACACGGAGATGGAGAAGAACGCGATCGCGGTGAGCAGCGACAGGAACGATCCCACGCAGCGGCCGACCACACCGAAATGCGCCCCGGAGGACACGGCGTTGTTGGTCCGGTTGCGGGGGCCGAACAACGCCATCGGCATCAGGATCAGCGCGCCGGCGACCACACCTACGACGACAGCCGAGGCCGAGGCCCAGAAACCGAGGCCGTAGGCGATGGGCAGGGTGCCCAGGATGATCGTCGCGAAGGTGTTGGTCCCGCCGAAGACCAGCCGGAACAGGTCCAGCGGCCGGGAGGTCTGCTCCTCGGGCGGGATGGGGGCGACGCCGTGCGGCTCCACCTCGGTGACCTTGGCCCGAGTGGTCTCGGCGGTGGTCCCGGTCTTGGCGGGGGCTGAGGTTTGAGACATGGGGGACTCCGGGTGGCGCGGTGTGGGGGGCGGGGTCAGGGTCTCTTGGTGAGGGCGAGCAGGCTGATCAGGTCGTAGGCGACGTGCGAGGCGGCCACCGAGGTGATCTCTGCGTGGTCGTAGGCGGGGGCGACCTCGACCACGTCGGCGCCGACCAGGTTGGCGCCGGCCAGGCCGCGCAGGATCTCCAGCAGCTCGCGGCTGGTCAGACCGCCGGCCTCGGGGGTACCGGTGCCGGGCGCGTGCGCCGGGTCCAGCACGTCGATGTCGACGGATACGTAGAGCGGGCGGTCGCCGATCCGTTGCCGCAGCGCGTCCGCCACCTCGCTCACGCCTCTGCGCAGGACGTCGCCGGCGGTGACGATGCCGAAGCCGAGCCGGCGGTCCTCCTCCAGGTCCTTCTTTCCGTACAGGGGGCCGCGGGTGCCGACGTGGCTGAGCGCCTCGGTGTCGAGGATCCCCTCCTCCACCGCGCGGCGGAACGGCGTGCCGTGGGTGTACTCGGCGCCGAAGTAGGTGTCCCAGGTGTCCAGGTGGGCGTCGAAGTGCAGGACCGCGATCGGGCCGTGCCGCTTGGACAGGGCGCGCAGCAGCGGCAGTGCGATGGTGTGGTCGCCGCCGATGGTGACCGGCCTCGCGCCGCCGGCGATGAGTTCGCCCGCGGCGTGCTCGATCGTTTCGACGGCCTCGTTGATGTCGAAGGGGTTGCAGGCGATGTCCCCGGCGTCGGCCACCTGCATCTGCGCGAACGGTGAGACGTCCAGGCCCGGGTGGTACGGCCGCAGCAGCCGGCTGGCCTCGCGGACCGCCGCCGGGCCGAACCTGGCACCCGGCCGGTAGGACACCCCACTGTCGAACGGCACGCCCACCACCGCGACGTCGCACCGCCCTACCTCGTCCAGACGTGGCAGCCGTGCGAACGTGGCCGGGCCTGCGAACCGCGGGATCCGGGAGGAGTCGACGGGGCCTCGGGGTTCGGTCATGGGGGGTGGTTCCTCTCTGAGCGGCACAGCCCTCTCGCAAGCGGCTCATCAGCGTTTCAGGCCTGCGGGGCGGTGAGATTGCCGGCTGCCGGTCGGGGGGGGATGCGGCAGCCGGACTTCGCCCAGTCTGGGGTGCTGTCCACCGCGACAGCAATTGGTTCATTCCCGAAGATGTACCGTGCTTCTTGTGGACAGGAACAAACTGACTGTGGAGGACCTGCTGTCGTTCCCGGCCCTCCAGCTCCGGCTCCTGGCCGGCGAGGGCGGGCTTGGACGGGCGGTGTCGTGGGCGCACGTGAGCGAGCTGGACGATCCCACGCCCTGGCTCCTGGGCGCGGAGATGATCATGACGACCGGACTCGCGATCCCCCGCGCGGCCGCCCGCCAGCGGGCCTACCTGGAGCGGCTCGACGACGCCGGAGTCGCGGCGCTGGCGCTCTCCGCGCAGCTGCACGTACCACCGCTGCACAAGGCGTTCTTCGCGGCGGCGGAGGAGCGGGGCATGCCCGTGCTGCAGGTCCCGCTGGCCGTGCCGTTCATCGCGGTCGCCCAGGAGGTCGCGGCTGCCGTGCAGGAGGACGCCCGGCAGCGGCTCGGCGCCCAGCTCCAGGTCTTCGGCGCCCTGCGCTGGCTGGCCTCCGAGAACCTCGACACAGCCACCCTCTTCCAGCGACTGGAACGACTGTCCGGGTACGACGTGTACCTGTGCACTCCGCAGGGGCGCCCGCTGCTGCCAGGGGTTCCCGCGCCCGACCCCGCCGTGATCCCGGCCTCGACCGACGCCCCACCCACCATCCCGGGCGGGTTCGCCCTGCCGGTGCTCGCGCCCGGCGGCCCCGCCGGATTCCTGATCGCGTTCGCACGCGAGGGCGCCCGCCCGGCCGGGCTCGCCGTCGTCCAGCACATCGCCACCGTGGCCGCGCTCCAACTCGCCATGGTCCGCACCGAACGCGAGACTCTGCGCCGTGAAGGCGCGGAGATCCTCGCCGAGCTACTGCAGGACGTCCTCGACCCGGCGACGGCACGCCGCCGGCTCCTGCGGCACTCCATCGAAGGGGAGACGGCCCTGCTGGTGGTACGCGGCGTCAGCGAGGACGCCCTGCTGCGCAGTCTGGACGGGCAGCCGCACCTGCTGCTCGGCCGCGGGGAGGACCGGTACGTGCTCGGCTCGCCGGAGCTCGGCCAGGCGGTCGCGGCCATGCCCGGCGTCGCGGCCGGCATGAGCCGTCCTTTCCCTCCGGGCGAGCCCTTGCGGGTCGCCCAGCGCGAAGCCCTCTGGGCGGCCTCCAACGCCGCCGAGTCGGGCCGGCCACTGGTCAGGTACGGCGACGACACTGCGGGCCGCTGGCTCCCCGATGACCCCGTGGTGCTGACAGCGCTCGTCGAGCACGTGCTCGGCGCCGCCCTTCGGTACGACACCGCCCACAACTCACAGATGCTGCCCTCGGTCCGCACCTGGATGGAACGGGACCGGCGCACCGACGACGCGGCAGCCGCCCTCCACGTCCACCCCAACACCCTCGCCTACAGGTTGCGCAGGTTCGCCGAGATCACCGGACGCGACCTGTCCTCCACCGGGGCGTTCGCCGAGGTCTGGCTCGCGATCCGGGCCGCGGCACAGCTCGGCCTGATGAACGGGCAGGACACACGGTCCGTCTCGGACAGGTGAGGTGGACCGCCTTCGGAACCCAGCATCTCGTCGGCGGTCCACGGTCCCGGCCTGGGGTGGAATTTCACCGGAGGTCGATGACCGTGTCTCGGTGGGCGGGCCCTTTGATCACCGGGGGCGGCGGGATCAGCTCTGGAGGAAGTCCAGGAGGTCCTGGTTGAACTTCTCCTTCTCGCCGGGGACGACGGCGATGCCGTGGGAGGCGCCCTCGTAGACCTTGAGGACGGCGTTCGGGATGATCTTCGCGGCCTTACGGCCGGTTGCGTCGATCGGCACGATCTGGTCGGCGTCGCCGTGCACGATCAGGGTCGGGATGTCGAACTTCTTCAGGTCGTCGGTGAATTCCGTCTCCGCGAATGCCGTCACGCAGTCCACGCCCGCTTTGAGGCTCTGGTGCATGGCCAGGAGCCAGTACGCGTCGAGGTTGCCCTGGGTGACCTGGTTGCCCTCGCGGTTGGCGCCGAAGAACGCCGGCGCGAAGTCCTTCCAGAACTGCGAGCGTTCCTTGAGCATGCCGCCCTTGATGGTCTCGAACACCTCGGCCGGCACGCCCTCGGGGTTGCCGGCGGTCTTGAGCATCAGGGGCGGGATCGCCGAGAGCAGGAGCGCCTTGCTGATCCGGCTGGTGCCGTGGCGGCCGATGTAGCGGGCGAGCTCGCCGCCGCCCATGGAGTGGGCGACCAGGGTGACGTCGCGCAGGTCGAGCTTGGTGATCAGGTCGTTCAGGTCGTCGGCGAAGGTGTCGAAGTCGTAGCCGTCCCAGGGCTGGCTGGAGCGGCCGTGGCCCCGGCGGTCGTGGGCGATGCCGCGGAAGCCGTGGTCGGCGACCAGCTTCATCTGGTCCTCCCAGGCGTCCGCGTTCAGCGGCCAGCCGTGGATGAAGACGACCGGGCGTCCGCTGCCCCAGTCCTTGTAGTAGATCTCGACGCCGTCACGCGTGGTCAGGGTTGGCATGGCGCTTCTTCCGTGTCGGGTGCACTGGACGGCCGGGAGCCCGCCCCCGCCTGGCGCACGGGGGCTTCGCTGCTGATGGACGGCACAGGACCGGGGCAACGCCGGAAGGCGGGCGAAGTGTCCGGCGTTCCCCAGAGCAATCTTGCGAGCCCATCCGTGATCCGCACGCGAACCACCGAGCGACTCCAAGCGCCACCCGGTTGGTCTCTCCAGCTGCCCGGTAGTGCAGGCGGAGAGCGCAAGCTCGGCAACGGACCGCGCAGGGCCGGGGGCAGGCTCGCAGTACATGCCGGCGAGCAAGGCACACGGCAACGGCGGGGAGCCCAGATCGCATGACTGAGCGTCAGGCCGACGTGGCGCCCGTCGGCTTCCAGGGCGGTCAAGGCAGCAGCATGCCTGCGTACCTTCATCCTGGCCGTCTCCACCGCGGCCCTCCGCCCTGCCTCGCACGCGCGAAGGCCGGCCGAATTCACGACCCGTGCAGCAGGTGCTCCTGGCCGTCGGCCCGGAGGCGACCGCAACGCCGAGGTGCCGACCGCTGCCATCGACTCGCGCGTCGCGTTGCGGTGGCGCTCGCGCCGGGATGCCCGGCGGGCGGTGACGTGTGCACGCACGATGCTGCGGCGTGTTTGCGCCTTGAGCATTACTTGAGCTGCCGTTAGTCCTTGTTGACCATTTGTCAGTAGCATGCCGCCGCAGGTCCGATCCTGCCCTGCCTTCCCCGACCCTCACGCTGAAGGTGGCCATACAACTTGTCCATACGCACCCTCGCGCTGCCCGCGCTCGCCGCATCCGTCGTGCTCACGCTCAGCGCCTGCGACCCGACGACGCCGGCAACCCAGCCAGCGAATCCCACCGCTGCGGCCGCCCTGGCCGCGCCCACCCCGACCGCCACGAGCCTGCCGGGCACGCCGGCTCCCACAGGAAGCCCGACGGTGACCTTGGTCGCCCCGGCCACCGCGGGTGTGCCGGGTGCGCCGGCTCCCACGGGGAGTCCGAAGGTGACGCTGGTCACCCCGCCCCCCGGGAGCCCGAAGACCGGCCCGACCGCCTCCGGCGCGCCGAAGGCTGCCCCTGCCAGCCCGTCCTCGACCAGCCCGTCCCCGTCGGGTCAGCCCGTCGTGGCCGCCGCCCCGGACCTCAAGCTGGCCGCCTACGACCAGCAGACCGGCAAAGCCGTCCTCGCCGCCGCCGACACCGCCGCCGGCACCCCCAGCCCGGCAGCCACGGCCGCGGCCACCGCCGCCGTCCGCACCGGTCAGGTGATCGACAGCCCGCCGTCGGCCGTCGCGCCGCGTGGCGCGCTGCTGGCGATCACCGATGTCCAGCCCGCCGCGGACGGGAAGGTGGCGGTCAGCACCCGCCCGGCCACCATCTCCGAACTGCTCGGCCAGACCTGGGCCAAGATCAAGAGCGCGCTCGACCCGCACAACATCCAGATCACGCCACAGGTCAAGGACCTCAAGGCCTCCTACGTCCCGAACCCCCACGGCGGCAGCGGCGGCGCCTCGGCCGCGCTCGAACTGGACGTGAAGAACAGCGTCACCCTGCCAGGCGGTGCCTCGGCCGTGCTCTCCGGCTCGCTCGAACTCGACCCGAGCGTCGACTTCACCTACCAGGGCGGCATTCTCAGCCCCCAGCAGGCCAGGGTCGGCTTCGACCTCGGCGCGCACGCCAACTGGCACCTCACCGCCGGCGTCACCGCTTCCACCGGTCCGGTGAAGATTCCGATCGCCAAGCTCACCGCCATGCCCGTGATCATGGTCGGCCAGGTGCCCGTCGTGATTGTCCTCGACCTCAGCGTCTACGCCGAGGTTTCCGCCGACGGCACCGTCACCGTCGACACCACCCAGTCCTACGACGGAAATTGGGGCGTCCACGCCGACTACACCAAGGCCGGCGGCTGGACCCCCGCCACCGACCCCGGCACCACCACCGTCTCCCCAGTCAAGGCCACGTTCTCCGGCCAGGCCAGCGTCCGCGCCGGCCTGGTCGCCGACGGCTCGGTCGCCCTCTACGACACCCTGGGCGTGAAGGCGACCATCGAGCCGTACCTGCGCGCCGCGGTGGAGGGCTCCGTCAGCGTGGACAGCAGCGGCGCCAAGCCGACCGTCGACGGCAAGGTCGGCCTCTACGGAGGCTTGGACGTGAACGGCGCCGTGATGGCCCGCATCGCCATCCTCGGCACCCCGCTCCTCGAGAAGGACCTACCCTTCCCGATCTACAACCACGAGTGGCCAATCGTCACCCGCGAGATCGGAAACACGCCCACGAGCGCCCAGCCGAGCAGCTCACCGAAGAACTGACCACGATGCAGCCCGGGGCCCGGCGACAACGCGGGGCCCCGGGCCGCACAACTCCGCCATAAGGGGAGAACGCCGACGCCGACATCGATGCGGCTGTGCCGCTCGAAAAGTCATCGTCGCAGCTGGGCGAGGCGTCGATGGTTCACTGGGATCATGTCCGCGTGATCGTGTGCCTGCTGTACGAGGTGGCCCGGAGGCTGCTGTCCGTCTCGTCGGTCTTGCTTCGGGGGGGCGGGGGGCGGCGAAGGGCGCGGAGCTGCTCGTGCGGAGGCACGAGAATGCGGTGCTGCGCAGGCAGCTGGCCGGCCCGGGGTCCGCTACGAGCCAGCCGACCGGTTCTGGTTCGCCGCCCTGTCCGCGCTGATACCCCGGCGGTGCTGGCACGAGGTCTTCCCGGTCACCCCCAGCACCCTACTCGCCTGGCACCGCAGGTTCATCGCCGCGAAGTGGGACTACACCACCCACCGACGCTGCCCTGGATGAGGTTTTCGGCAGGGGTAAGGCCCGGGCGAGAGCGGACTACGAGATGCGCGGCCGTGACTCCGAGCAGCAGGTCATGAGCGGTGCGTTCGCATCGAGTTGTGACCCGTGAGCCTGCGTTCGAAGGCGCGGATGGGGGAAAGGTTCGGATGGCGGCAGGTTTCGAGTGCTACGCCGGAGGATCGATGTGCTGGGACGGACGGGTCGTGAACTCGCTGCTCGCCCTGCTGAGCCGGGACTGGCTGGGCGTGCCGGTTGCGTTGACGGTGGTCGGCGCGGGTGGCTGGCTCGTCGGTCTGGACGCGGGGTCGTGGGTTGTGGCGCTCGGTGGTGTCCTGGTGGCTGTCGGTGCGGTGCTGTTGACGGGGGCCGTGCGGCACATGGTGCTGGTGGCCCGCGAGTCGGGGGCGCGACCGGTGCCGGGGACGCTGGTCGACGTGGGCGGTCACCGGATGCACGTCCTCGCCGAGGGGGGTGCCGGGGGCGGGCCGACGGTGGTCTGGATGCCGGGTGGGCATGCGCCGGGCGCGGAGTTCGGGCGGCTGCACGCGATGATGGCGGCCCGGACCCGCTCGGTGCTGGTCGACCGGTTCGGCTCGGGCTGGAGTGATGTCGGGCCCTTCCCGAGGACGACGGCGGCCGAGGCGGAGGAGCTGGTGGCTGCGCTGGAGGCGGCGGGGGAGCGGGCTCCGTACGTGTTCGTCGGCCATTCTTTCGGCGGGCTGCTGGTCGCGAATGCCGCCAGGCGGCGGCCGGACCTGGTGGCCGGGCTCGTGCTGCTGGATCCGACACCCCTGGAGGTCATCGCGTTCGCGCCGCCCAACCGGCTGGTCGCGGGCATGCGCGGGGAGTTCCTGCTGACGGCGGTGCGGCACCTGTTCGGTGTGCACCGGGGCCGGGGCGGCCGGACCGGCCAGTACTGCGCGGCCGCGTCGATCTTCGCGGAGCTCTCGCCCGGCGGGCTGGCGGGGGTGGGCTGGAAGACCGTGGTCTACGACGGGGACCTCGGTGACCTGCCGCTGGTGCTGGTCATACCCCGCGACCTCACGGGTGGCGAGGCGGTGCTGGCCGCCGCCGGGGACGCGGCCGAGGCCGAGCGGGTCGGCCGCTTCTACCTCGGGGCCCGGACCCGCTACCTCGCGGCGTCGACCGCGTCCCGGGTGGTGTACACGCCGGCGGGCACCGGCCATGACTTCCCGACCGAGGCGCCCGGGTTCGTGGTGGGGGTGGTCGCGGACCTGGTGCGGGAGCTGCGCACGTTCAGCCCATGACCGTGCGGGCGGAGCCGGCCCGGGCCGGGCGCCGGCGGGAGAAGGCGCCCAGGTCCACGACGTTGCCGGTGTGCTCGCAGCGGTAGCGGACCGGGTCGCCGTCGTGGTCGTGGCCGGCTTCGACCAGGTCGATCAGGGTGGCGAGGTAGCGGCCCACCAGCGGGGCGTTCTTGAACTGGTTGCCGCTCGTGCCCATGGCGACGTAGTAGCCGTCGAGGGCGGTGCGGTCGTAGATCGGGGTCCAGTCGTCGGCGGCGTCGTACACGCCCGCGACCCCGAGGGGCCGGTTCGGGACGCCGATCTCCGGGAAGCGGCGGGCTGCCCGGGTGACCTGGGTGCGGAAGCGGTGGGCGGTGGGGCGGGGGTCGGCTTCGTCCGGGTCGTCGATCCACTCCGGCAGGTCGCAGGGTGGATCGGTACCGCCGACCAGGAGGTGGCCGCCGGAGGCCGCTCGCAGGTAGGTGCCGAGGTCGAGGTCGGCGACGACGGGGCCGAGTCCGGGACCGGTGGTGTGGCCGCTCGGTGCGACGACCTGGTGGACTTCCTCGCGCAACGGGCGCACGCCGATGGTGAAGTCGCTGCCGACGCCGGACAGCCGGTTGAGGCCTCCCGACCACGGGCCGGCGGCGTTGACCACGACCGGCGTGGCGATTCGCGTTCCGTCGGCCAGCCGGATGCCCGCCACCCGGTCCGCGTGCCGGTCGACGGCCACCACGGTGTGGTGGAACAGGAAGCTCGCGCCCAGCTCACCCGCCGCGTCGGCGAGGTTCTGGGCGGCGAGCTGCGGGTCGTCGACGAACCCGGCGTCCGGGGTGACGAGGGCGCCGAGCTCGCCGGTCGGTGCGTCGAAGAAGGCGTCGTCGTCCACCGGCTTCGGCGGCCAGTACCGCCCGGGGTCGATCCCGGGGAGGCGCCGGCGCAGCGTAGGGGCGTCCCACCGTTCGTACCGGACGCCCGCGCGGTCGAACAGGGCGGTGACCCCGGACGGTGTGACGGCGGGGGAGTCGAGCAGCACGGCGCCGGTGCGGTGGAAGGCCGCGAGCGGGCGGCGGCCGGTGAGCCGCAGGTGGTCGGGCCAGGACGTCCAGAGGTGCTGGGCCTCCCAGGCCGTGGCCACGCCGTCGAAGGTGGAGTAGTTGAACCGGATGATCGCACTGGAGGCGCTGGTGGAGCCGTGGCCGACGGCGCCCGCCTTGTCCACGACGACCACCTGCCGCCCGGTGCGGGCGAGTTCGAGGGCGACGGCGGCGCCGATCACCCCGGCCCCGACGACAACCGCGTCCGGTCGGCCGGTGGTCATGACGGCCTCTCACCGGGCAGGGAGGTGCGCAGGCTGGGCACGGAGGCGAGCAGCGTCCGGGTGTAGGGGTGCCGTGGGTCGCGCAGCAGGGCCTCGGTGGGGGCGGTCTCGACGATCCGACCGTGCCGCATGACGGCCACCGCGTCGGAGACGTAGCAGACCGCGGGCAGGTTGTGGCCGATGAAGAGCATGGACAGGCCGAGCCGTTGCTGGAGGTCGCGGATCGTGTTGAGGACGGAGGCCTGCACCGAGACGTCGAGCGCCGAGGTGATCTCGTCGGCGATCAGCAGTCCGGGCTCGACGGCCAGGGCGCGGGCGACGGCGACCCGCTGGCGCTGGCCGCCGGACAGCTGTCGAGGCAGGCGGTCCGCGAACCGGGGGTTCAGGCCGACGAGTTCGAGCAGATCGGCGACGCGCTCGGCACGGGCGGGCCGGTCGAGCCGGTGAAAGACGGTGGCGGCCTCGACGAGGGTCTGGCGGACGGTCATCCGGGGGTCGAGCGCGGTGTCCGGGTCCTGGAGGACGATCTGGACCAGGCGGCCGAGCCGGCGCCGGTCGCCGACGGTGCGGGCCCGGACTTCCCGGCCGTCGAGCAGGACCCGACCCCCGTGCACGGGGGTGAGGCCGACGATCGCGCGGGCCAGGCTCGACTTCCCGGAGCCGGACTCGCCCACGAGCCCGAGCGTGGTGCCGGGCGGGATCTCCAGCGAGACCCCGTCCACGGCGGCGACGGGGCCGCGCGGGCCGTGGTGGCGGACGGTGAGGTCGGTGAGCCGAAGGGCGGTCATGACGCGAACACCTCCGCCGCCACCGGGTACCAGCAGGCCACCCGGTGGACCGCGTCGAGGTCCTCCAGCGGTGGGGCCTCCTCGGCGCAGTGGTCCCGGCGGCGCGGGCAGCGGGGCTCGAACGGGCAGCCCGGGGCGGGAGCGAGCGGCTCGGGCGGGGCGCCCTCCACTGTCGGCAGCGGCCGGTCGCGGTCCGCGGTGAGGTCCGGTACCGACGCGACCAGGGCCCGGGTGTAGGGGTGCCGGGCGCCGGTCGGGAGTCGGTCGGCGGGCAGGCTCTCGACGATGGTCCCCGCGTACATCACCAGGACGCGGTCGCAGAACTCGCCCACCAGCGCGACGTCGTGGCTGATGAACAGGACGGCGGCGGAGGTGTCCCGCCGGATCTCGGACAGCAGCCGGGTGATCTGCCGCTGCACGGTGACGTCGAGTGCGGTGGTCGGCTCGTCGGCGATGATCAAGCGGGGCCGCACCATCAGCCCGGCGGCGATCATCACCCGCTGGCGCTGGCCGCCGGAGAGCTGGTGGGGGCGTGCCCGCAGCACGGCCGGAGGGAGGGCGACCCGGCGCAGGGCGTCGGAGGCCTCCGCCAACGCCTGGGCGCGGCTCGCGCCGCGATGGGTGCGGACGGTCTCGGTGAGCTGGGTGGCGATGCGCAGCGACGGGTTGAGCGCCGAGGCCGGGTTCTGGAAGATCATCGCCAGGCCGGTCGCGAGGTGGCGTTCGCGCTCCTTCGGCGTCATGGCGGCGAGGTCGGCGCCGAGCAGACGGTGGGTCCGCCGGGAGATCCGGGCCCGGTCCGGGAGCAGGTCGGCGACGGCGAGCGCGGTGAGCGACTTGCCGGAGCCGGACTCGCCGACGAGTCCGACGATCTCACCGGGCCGCAGGGACAGGCTCACGCCGCGCACTGGTCGGATCACACCGTCCGGGGTGGGGAGTTCGACGGTGAGGTCCTCGACCTGGAGTACGAGACCCGCCGCGGCGGGCCCGCTCGTGGAGGCCGGCGCAGCGGGCGTACGGGGTGCCGGGCTGCGCCGGGCGACGCCGCCGGCCAGCACCTCACCGAGGAGTTGGAACGCCACCGCCGCGTAGAGGACGGCCAGGCCGGGTGCGAGGGCGGGCAGGGGCTCGGCGTAGATGCGGTCGAGTCCCTGGTTGAGCAGCTGCCCCCAGTCGTAGCCGGGCGGTTGGACGCCCAGGCCGAGGAAGCTCAGCCCGGCGAGCGCGACGAGGGCCGTGCCCGCGGCCGTGGTGGTGCTCAGCAGCAGCGGTTCGGCGATGTTGGGCAGGACGTGCCGCCACAGCAGCCGGTGCCGGCGCAGACCGAGGACCCGGGCCGAGGCCAGGTGGTCGGTGCCCGCGACGGCGGCGGCGAGCGTCTGGGCGAGCCGGGCGAAACCGGGCACGCTGGAGACGGCGAGGGCGAGCATCGCCCCGCCGGCGCCCGCGCCGAACACGACCGCGAGGAACATCGCGACCAGGAGCGCGGGGAAGGCGAGCAGGAGATTGATCAGCCCGGCGAGCAGCCGGCGGGTGCGGCGGCCGACGACGGCGGTGGACGCGCCGAGGAGGATGCCCCCGGTCGCACCGAGCAGGACCGCAGCCAGCGCGAGCAGCAGGGAGGGCCGGGTGGCCGTCAGGACGCGGTCGAGCACGTCCCGTCCGAGGCTGTCGGTGCCGAACGGGTGTGCTGCGGACGGACCTTGCAGCACCGCGGTGGGGTCGGGCCGGTCGGCCGCCGCGTCCCAGAGGAGCGGGCCGGCCAGTGCGAGCACGACCAGGGACGCCAGCATGGCCGCCGCGGCCCAGGCCATCGGCGAGCGCGGGTACCTGATGGGAAGGGACATCGGATCCTCAGCTCTCCCTGATCGCCGAGCGCGGGTCCAGCAGAGCCAGCAGTACGTCGACCAGGAGGCCGGCGAGCAGTACGGTCGTGCCCAGGATCAGCACCATCGCCTGGACCACCGGGTAGTCCTGGGTGACCACCGATTGTGCCAGCGCCGAGCCGATGCCGGGCCAGGCGAACACCTTCTCGACCAGCACCGTGCCGGCGATCAAGGCGGGCAGCAGGCTCCCGGCGACGGTCAGCGCGGCGGTCGCCATGTTCGGCGCCGCGTGCAGCAGGTAGCGGCGGGCGGGGGACAGCCGTTTGCTCCGGGCGGTGCGCAGGTAGTCCTCGGACAGCACCCTCAGCGCCTCCACCCGGACGATGCGCACCAGGACGGCCGTGGGCGCGAGGGAGAGCGCGAGGACCGGCAGGACGAAGGACTCGACGCCTGCCGAGCCGGCCACCGGGAACAGCTGGAGGCCGACGGCCAGGAACGCGGTGAGCCCGGCGGCCAGGACGAAGTCCGGCACTCCGGCCAGCCCGGCGGTCAGTGCCGTGAACGCCAGCTCACTGCGCGGGTGGCGGCCGTCGCGGGTGCGGACGGCGGCGAGCAGCCCGCAGGGCAGGGCGACGGCGAGGGTGACGAGGAAGGCCAGGCCGGCGATCTCCAGGGTGGCCGGCAGCCGGGTGCGGACCAGCTCGGCGACCGGGGTCCCGGTGACCAGCGAGGTGCCGAGATCGCCGTGCGCGAGGCCGCTCAGGTAGTCCCGGTACTGGGACAGGAACGGCGCGTCGAGCCCGAGTTGGTGTCGGCGCTCGGCCACCAGGGCGGGAGCGGCGTCGACGCCGAGCGCGGCGCGGACCGGGTCGCCGGGGACGAGACGGATCATCGCGAACGACGCGGTGAGCACGACCCCGAGGGAGAGGAGCAGCCGGGCCGTGCGGCGGCCGAGGAACGCCGTCCAGGGATTCCGCAGCAGATGGGGCAAGGACACGGTGGGCCCCCGGTCACTGGTGGAGGCGGATGCTGGTGGGGACGAGCTGACCGCCGAAGGTGGTGGCGAAGGTGGTGCTCCGGCCGTACACGGTGCTCCGGCCGTCCGCGATCGGCAGGGCGTCGACCGAGCGGAAGAGGGCGGCGGCGGCCCGGTTCCAGGTGCCGCAGCCTTCGGTGTCCGGCTCCCGGAGGGCCTCGGCGACCAGGGCGTCGTACTCGGGGTTGGCGACGCCCGCGAAGTTGAGGCCCTGGGCGGGGGTGGGGCCGGAGAAGAACGGGACGAAGCCGACCGGCAGGGCGAAGCCCGGTGAGGTGCCGACCACGACGTCGAAGTCGCCGGTCTGGTACATGGCGTTGACGAGCGCGGGCAGGCTCTCGGTGACCAGCTTGACGTCCGCGCCGAGTGCCGTCCAGGTCCGGGCCATCAGCTCGGCGGCGGGCGGCAGGGTCGGTCCGAGGTCCGGGCTGGTGATCAGGCGCAGCCGGAGCGGCTTGCCGTCCTTGGTCAACCGGCCGTCCGGGCCACGGTTCCAGCCGGCCGCGCGCAGGGCCTCGGCGGCGTCCTGCGTCGGCAGGTTCGCGGCCGCGAGGTCGGCGTGGCAGACGGCGCCCTCGGCGCCGAAGTCGGTGGCGGGCCGGCCGGTGCCGCCGACGGCGACGTTGGCGAGGCCCTGGCGGTCGAGCGCGGACACCAGGGCCCGGCGCAGGGCCGGGTCGGCCAGCGGCCGGCCGGGGCGCTGGTTGAAGAAGGTCATTCCGACGACGGTCGCCACGTCGGTGGTGGACAGGCCGTGGCCGGTGAGCCGGGCGCGGTCCGGCCCGTTCACGTCCGCGATGTCGACGCCCCCGGTGAGCAGCAGGTTCGCGGTGGTGGAGGCCTGGGGCACCACCGAGATGACGAGGCGGGCCGGCAGGCCGGGCGCCGCGGTGGTCGCGCCGTCCGGGCCCCAGGTGTAGCCCTCGCGGACGGTGAACTCGTACGGCCCGCCGGGGGAGTAGCGGCTCAGGACGTACGGGCCGGTGCCGTGGGTGGCGCGGTCGAGTGACTGGGGTCGGTCGAGTCCGGCGGGGCAGACGATCGGCAGCAGGCCGAGGGTGCGGGTGAGGAAGGGGAAGGGGGCGGCGGTGCCGGCCGACACGGTGCCGGTCGGGTCGTCGGCGGTCACGGTGAAGGGGACGTCGGGCAGGACGGTCTGGGCGCCGGCGAGCTGGTTGGCCGGGTCGCCCGCGTACGTCAGCGCCCGGGCCACCGCCGAGGCGGTGAGGGGGGTGCCGTCGGAGCAGGTGATGCCGGGGCGGAGAGTGAAGGTGGCCGTGGTGGTGGTGGCCTGCCAGGAGGAGGCCAGACCGGAGACCACGGTGCCGTCGGGGGCGAGGTTGACCAGCGAGTCGTAGGCGTAGCGGGCCTGGGCGGCGCCGAAGGTCGAGTACGGGTCGAAGCTCGGCGTCTCACTGGCCGCGGCGATCCGGACGGTCCCGTGCTCGACGAGCGGAGTGCTCGTCGAGGACCGGGCGGTGCCCCCGCAGCCGGCCACCGCGACGGCCGTGACGGTGGCGGCGAGCGCACGGGCGGCCGGCAGGGTGCGACGGGGCATGGGCGCCATGGTGCCACCGAGTTGTCCCGCTGACGAGTCAACTGACGCGTGTGGCAATTCTGTTCGAAGAGCGAAAGCCGCCTGTGGCTGCGTCCGGGAGCCGTTCGCGCGGCCCCGGGCGATCGGGTTCGTCTCACCCGTTCGAGGGATAGTACGGCCGCGGTTCCGCGGACCGGGCGACTGGGCGGCCGGTCATCGCCACACTGGCCGCATGAGCACGAGGACGAGCGAGTCGGGCGAGGAGTTCGGTCGACTGGCCGACGATTACTGGGAGTTCCTGCTGGAGCGCGATCCACTGCTGAGGGTGCGCCAGGGCCTCCCGGTGGAGATGCTCCCCGGGGCTTCGCTCGCCGAGGCCGAGGAGCGGGCGCGGTTCGCGGAGGGTGTGCTCGGGCGGGTCCGGGCACTCGAGGGTGTGGGGTCGTCCGGAGCCGACGCCGACACCGCCGCGTTCCTCGCGGGGTTGGCCGAGCAGGAGCTGCGGTCCCACCGTTGCTACTGGCTGACGCCCGCGGCCACGCCGTACCGGCTGTTCCCGCTGTCGCAGTACGTCGACGCGGTCCTGTGCCCGTTCCGCTTCGCCGAACGGCCGGACGTCGAGCGGTACTTGTCGCTGCTGCACGAGCTGGCCCGGGTGGTCGGCTCGATCGCCGACAAGGCGGCGGAGCAGGCTGTACGCGGTTTCCGGGTGCCGGCCCCTGCCCTGGCCGGGGCACGCGCCACCGTCGTCGGCCTGCGGGCGTCCGTGGCGCGCCGGGTGGAGGTGGACGACGACCGACTCGGCGGACTGGGCCGCGCCGACCGCGGACGGCTCCGCGACGGGGTGCATCGGCTGGTGGAGGTCGAGCTGGCACCGGCCTTCGACGGCCTGCTCGCCGTCCTCGACGACCCGGCCTACCTGCGCGACGCGCCGCGGTCCGTCGGCTGGGCGCAGTACGCGGGCGGGGAGGAGGCGTACCGGGAGTTCGTCCGGACTCACAGTGGGGGCGACACGCCGCCCGAGCGGCTGCACGAACTCGGTCGCGAGCAGTGCCGTGAACTGGCCGAGCGGATGGGGGAGGTCCGCACCGCCCTCGGATTCCCGGGCCCCGAGGAGGAGTTCCACGAGCGGCTGCGGAGCGAGCCCCGGCTGTACGCCCGGTCGCCCGAGGAGGTCGAGGCCCGCTACCGCCGGTACCTCGACCGGCTGGCCCCGTCGCTGCCGCGGTGGTTCGCCGCGCTGCCGGCCGCCCCGTACGGGTTGGCCCGGCTGGACCGGGCGCTGGAGGCGGGGATGACCTTCGGGTACTACCAGCAGCCCACGGCGGCCGACCCGATCGGACGCTACCGCTACAACGGCGCGGGCCTGGAACGGCGGTCGCTGCTGGGCGCGGCCTCGCTGATCTACCACGAGCTGGCGCCGGGCCACCACTTCCACCTGGCCCGCCAGGCGGAGGACCGATCGCTGCCTCAGCTGCGCCGTGAGGTGGCCGAGTTCGGCGCGTTCAACGAGGGCTGGGCCGAGTACGCGGCCGGTCTCGGCTGGGAGATGGGCCTCTACGACGACCCGTGGGACGCGTACGGGCGCCTCACGCAGGAGCGGTTCACCGCGCAGCGCCTCGTCGTCGACACCGGGCTCAACCTCGGCACCATGAACCTGGGGCAGGCGCGGGACTTCATGCGCGCCAACTCCACCGAGGCGGACGCCCAGATCGCCTCGGACCTGCTGCGGTACTCGACGGACCTGCCCGGGCAGGCGCTGTCCTACCGCGCGGGGTACCTGGAGTTCGCCCGGCTGCGGGCGCGGGCTGAGGCCGGCCTGGGCGCCGGGTTCGAGGTGCGGGCCTTCCACGAGGCGGTCCTGGGCGGTGGCGGGCTGCCGTTTCCCGCCCTCCGGCGGCGGGTGACGCGTGAACTCGGCACGCCCCAATGAATGGAAAGTCATATGAGTGGATTGTCATGTGGGCATGCGTTCGTCAATTCGAGCTACAGAGAAAGATCGAGAGCACTCGCATGAGTGAAACCGGGTGGGAATGTTTGGCTTCAACGGACCCGGCTCGACTACGGTGAAGCGAGAGCGGGCGGTTGGTCCCTCGAGTGCGGAATTCATCCCGGCGGGAAATCCGGCGGGGAACGTCGAATTCCGGAGTCGGGTGCTTCCGTCCGCCCAGTCGTGCGGTGCTCCGGTGCGTCCGCAGTTGCCCGGGGTCCCTGTCATACGTCCGCGTAGAGAGGATGGAGCATCATGCCGCCCCTAGTACCGCCCTTCCTGGTCGGCCTCATCGTCGCGCCACTGGCCAAGCGTCTCCTCAAGCCGCTGGTGCGAGGCGTCGTCAAGACCTCCGTCGGCCTCGCCCTGGAGGTCAAGAAGGCGGCCCACGAGGCCGGAGAGAACATCCACGACCTCGCGGCCGAGGTGGCCGCCGAGGTCGTGGCGGCGCAGGTCTCCGCCGGTGACGGCGAGGCCCCCTCGGGTGACGGCCGGCGCGCCGCCGAGGTCGCCGTCCCGCACGGCGAGAAGAGCGAGGCCGCCGACCGGTCCGAACACGAGGCAAGGAGCCCGAAGATCCGCGCGACCGCCGGCGTCGGCAAGGCGCACTGACGGCCCGCCCGGCGACCCCGGCCGCCGTGTGAGCGCATGTTCCGATCAATCTCGGAACAAGGCTCCCGCGCGGCGGTCGGCTGCGGGCCTGTCGGTAGCAGCAATATCCCCTCAAGAATTCCCGCCCCTGTCGCGGCAATTCCGTCGTGCCCGTGACGGTTTTCTCGCGACCTCCGCAAACAGGTGATCGTACACATGCCCTCTCTGCTGGGTGCCGCAGCCGGATACCGCTCCGTGGATGTGGACGTGCGCCCGCGCTCGGTCATTCCGGGCCGGCAGCGCTGGGACGTCAAGCTGGTCCTCGGGCGGCCCCGGATGGCCGAAGTCCTCGCCGCGGCCCTGCGGCGCGTCCCCGGGATCCGCGAGGCGCAGGCCAGCCCGGTCACCGGCGGGGTCCTCGTCCGGCACGACGCGCGGGTGAGTGCCACGGACGTCGGCCGGATCGTCCGCAGAGCCGTCACCCTGGTTGCGGAGGGCCCGGCCGGCGCGGGACGCCGGGCGCCGAACCGGCCCGGCGCCGAACCGGCCGCGCGGGTGGATCGCGGCGTCGTCGTGCGTCCCGTGCTCGCCGTCGGAGGGTGCGTGGCGGCCGGCGTCGCGCTGATCCGCGGATCGGCGCTGAGCAGGCAGCTGGTCGCGCTGGGCGGCGTCGCGGCGGCGACCGCGGCCGTCGTCCGAAAGGCCTGGCGCCGAACGGCCGACGCGACCAGGGACCTGTCCGGGGCCCCCGGGCGACACCCCCTGCTGGAGATCGTCGGACCGCACCGTCGCCGCCTCTACCGCGCCTCCGCGCTCTCGGTCGCCTGCCAGATCTCGGAGATGGCGCTCGGCACCTTCCTCGGCTGGACCGCACTGGTGCTCATCAAGGGCGAGGCCGCGCCGCTGGTCCGTTTCGGCCTGACCACCGCGTCCGCCCAACTCTGGGGCCTGGCAGGGCTGGTGACCATCGCCTGTGCCGCCGTCGCGGGCCTCTCCTACTCCTCGAACCTCCAGTGGCGTCAGCTCGGCCAGGACATCGAGCACGACTGGCGGGGCCGCACGTACGAGCACGTGCAGCACCTCGAACTGCGGCACCTGGAAGGCGAGCGGACCACCCGGATCGCCGGGGTGCTCACCGACGACGTCCGCCAGCTGGGCACCTTCTTCGCCACCTCGGCCAACGACGTGCTGCAGCTGGGCACCAGCCTGGCCATCCTGGTGCCGCTGTTCCTCCTGCTGGCACCGCAGATCGCCTGGATCGCCTTCCTGCCCATCCCGGTCATCGCCTGGCTGTCGCTCCGGTACCAGGACAAGGTCACGGCCGACTACGCCGTCTCCGGTGAGCACCGGGCCAGGCTGCACAGCCAGCTGGTGAACACGCTGGAGGCCGGCGCCACCGTCAAGAGCTTCTGCACCGAGGACTACGAGGCCGAGCGCATCGACCGGCTGAGCGCGGCGGCCCAGGAGAGCAACGAGCAGACCGACCGGAGCACGATCCGCCACGCCGAGACCGTCAGGGTCTGCACGACCGGCTCGATGGCCGGCACCCTGCTGATCGGCGGCCGGTCGGTGCTCAACGGCAGCCTGCCGTTCGAGGTGTTCAGCCCGCTGATCGGGCTGCCCCAGATGGTGCTGCTGCGGATGAACCGGCTCGGCGGCATCGTCGACCAGTACCAGCGCACGCTGGCCGCCTACGACCGGGTCCACCACCTGCGGGCCCTGCCCGTCGAGACCGAAGGCACCGGCGGACCGCTCGACACCGAGAAGGTGCGGGGCGAGATCGTCCTCGACGACGTGACCTTCGCCTACCCCGGCCGCCCGCCGGTGCTGGAGGACCTCTCACTGACCATTCCCGCGGGCCAGGTCACCGCGCTCGTCGGCGCCACCGGCTCCGGCAAGACGACCGTCGCCAAGCTGCTGATGCGCTTCCAGGACACGGAGTCCGGTGCCGTGCTGCTCGACGGGCGCGACGTGCGCGACCTGCCGCGCCGGGACCTGCGGGACGCGGTCGGGTTCGTCGCCCAGGACCCGTTCCTCTTCGACGGCAGCATCGCCGACAACATCCGCTACGGCAGCTTCGGGGCCTCGGACGAGTCCGTGGTCAAGGCGGCCACGATGGCCGAGGCGCACGCCTTCGTCGCGACGCTGCCGGACGGCTACGACACGGTGATCGGCGAACGCGGCGCCGCGCTCTCGGGCGGCCAGCGGCAGCGGATCGCCCTGGCGCGGGCGATCCTCAAGGACGCGCCCGTCGTGATCCTCGACGAGGCCACCTCCGCCGTGGACAACGAGACCGAGGCCGCCATCCAGCGCACGCTCCGGAGGTTCGCCGCCGAGCGGACCATGGTCGTGATCGCCCACCGGCTCTCCACCGTCCGCCACGCCGACCGGATCTACGTCATGGACAAGGGCGGCGTCGTGGCCGAGCAGGGAACCCACGACGAACTCCTCGCCCAGCACGGACTCTACGCATCCCTCTGGCGGCTCCAGGCCGGCGAAATCGCCGCCTGAGCACCGCAGCAGCGCCCGCCCGCCGACCGCGTGACGTCACCGCGGCCGGCGGGGCCCGGCGTGCCCTGCGCGCACGCCCGCCCACACTTCTGGAGGTACCCCCATGTCCCGTCGCGACGGCGACGTCCTTCCCCTGACCGCGGCACAGCGCGAGATCTGGCTCGCCGAACAGCACGCGCGGACGGCACTCGACGCCTACCGCATCGGCGATTACCTGGAGATCCACGGACCGGTCGACGCGGAGCTCGTCGGGACCGCGTTGCGCCGGGCCGTCGACGAGATCGACGCGCTGCACGTGAGCTTCGACCACGACGGGCAGGACCCGCGTCAGATCGTCCGTGCGGGATGGGACTGGACACCGGCCCGGCTCGACCTCGGCTCGGAGCCCGAACCCAGGGCGGCGGCCCTGGCATGGATGGCCCGGGACCGGGTGCGCCCGCTGGACCTCACCCGTGACCCGCTCTTCAGCTTCGCGCTGATCAGCCTCTCGCCGACGCACCACATCCTGTACCAGAACTACCACCACCTGGTGATGGACGGATTCGGCCTCTCCCTCGTCCGGCGGCGGATCACGCGGGTGTACACCGCGCTGGCCGCAGGCGGACCGGTCCCGCCGTCGTCGTTCCGTTCCCTGGACGTCCTGCTCCGCAGCGACGCCGACTACCGCACCTCGGAGCAGTTCGCCTCCGATCGGTCGTACTGGACGGAGCGGTTCGCCGACCGGCCGGAACCGACCCATCTCGCCGGTCGGGCTCCGCGCAGCGGGAGCGGCCCCCGTTCCGTGGTGGAACCGGCGGTGCTCCGCGTGGACGCGCTGCGGTCGGCGGCACAGGAGACCGAAGTCCACTGGTCGCGGGCGCTGATCGCGGCGGCAGCGCTCTACACCCACCGGCTCACCGGGGACCGGGACGTGCTGATCGGCCTTCCCGTCACCGGGCGCGAGGGAGCCGAACGCGCCCTGATGACCTCCGCCGGCGCGGTGGCGAACGTGGTGCCCCTGCGTCTGTCGGTGCGGCCGGACACGCGGTGGCACGAGCTGGTCGCCGAGGTGGCACGGGAGTCCGACGCGGCCCTCGCGCACCAGCGCTACCGCAGCGAGGACGTGTTCCGGGACCTCGGCGCTCCCGGTGCCGGCGGGGCGACGTTCCCGCTCGTCGTCAACATCATGGCCTTCGACTCCGCGCTGAGCTTCGCCGGGCACCCCGCCACGCTGCACTACCTGCTCCCGGAGCCGATCACCGGGCTGTCCCTCTGGATCACCGGTCGGCGGGGAGACAACGAACTCCGGGTCGAACTCAAGGGTGCGCCCCAGACCTGGAGCACCGACGAACTCGCCGTCCATCAACGGCGCCTGCTCGCGCTGCTGGACACCGTCGCGGACTGCGCCCCGCAGGAGCCGGTCGGCCGGCTCGGCCTGGTCGCCGCGGACGAGGAGCGGGACCTCCTGGAGCTGGGCGCCGGCTCGGCGGCCGAGGGCTCCGCCGGCAGCCTGCCGGAAGTGTTCCGGGCACAGGTGCGGGCGACGCCGGACGCTGTCGCGGTGGTGGGGCCGGACGCGTCCCTGACGTACGCGGAGTTGGACGCGCGGGCGAACCGGCTGGCGCACGCCCTGATCGCCCGCGGGGCGGGGCCGGAGCGGCCGGTGGCGGTGGCCCTGCCGCGTTCGGCCGAGCTGGTGGTCGCGGTCCTCGCGGTGCTCAAGGCGGGGGCGGCGTACGTCCCGGTCGATCCGGAGTACCCCGCCGCCCGGATCGGGTACCTGCTCGACGACGCCCGACCGGTCCTGGTGGTGACCGACTCCCGCACCCGGGACCGGCTGCCGGAGCCCGGTGCCGCCGAGCGGCTGGTGGTCGACGACCCGGAGACGGCCGCGCTGGTCGCGGGTTGCCCGGCAGCGGATCCGCAGGTGGCCGTCGATCCGGAGCACCCGGCCTACGTCATCTACACCTCCGGTTCCACCGGGCGGCCCAAGGGCGTGGTGCCGACGTACGGCGGGCTGCTCCACCTGTTCGCCGGCCAGCAGCAGACACTGTTCCCGCCACTGCTGAAGGACCGGCAACGGCTGCGGGTGGCGCTGACCACGTCGGTGTCGTTCGACGCCTCCTGGAACCAACTGCTGGCCCTGTTCGCGGGCCACGAACTGCACGTCCTGGACCACGCGACCTGGACCGACCCGGACGCCTTCGTCGACTACGCCCGGCGCCGTCGCCTCGACTTCATCGAGGCCACCCCGTCCTACCTCCAAGTCCTCGTCGCACGGGGACTGCTGGACGATCCGCGGTGGCGTCCGGCGGTGGTCGCAGCCGGTGGGGAGGCCGTTCCGGAGCGGTTGTGGGAGCAGCTCCGTGAGGCCGACGGGGTGTCCTGCCTGAACTTCTACGGGCCGTCCGAGTGCACCGTGAACTCGGTCGTCGCGCCGCTGGAGTCGAGCCGGCGCCCGGTGATCGGCCGGCCGGTCCCGGGCGCCCGGCTGTACGTGCTGGACGGCGCGTTGCGACCGATGCCCACGGGCGGCACGGGCGAGCTGTACATCGCCGGCGCGGGCCTGGCACGGGGCTACCTGAACCGGCCGGCTCTGACCGCCGGGCGGTTCGTGGCCGACCCGTTCGGCCCGGCCGGCTCCCGCATGTACCGCACCGGTGACCTGGTGCGATGGGGTACGGACGGGAACCTGGAGTTCCTCGGCCGTACCGACGACCAGGTCAAGATCCGGGGATTCCGGATCGAACTCGGCGAGATCGAGGCCGTGCTCGTCGAGCACCCGCAGGTCGCGCAGGCCGCCGTTGTGGTGCGTACCGAAGAGGACGCCCGGCTGGTCGCCTACGTCGTGCCGGCATCCGGTGCCGGGGTGACCGTGGCCGAGCTGCGCGAGCACCTGCGCGAGCGGCTGCCGGAGTACATGGTGCCGGCCGCGTTCGTGACGCTGGACGCGCTGCCGCTGACACCGAACCGGAAGCTCGACCGTCGGGCCCTCCCGGCACCCGAGCAGATCGCCGCCACCCCGGGCCGCGCCCCGCGCACCGCGACCGAGCACCTGCTCGCCGGGCTGTTCGCCGAGGTGCTCGGGGTGGCCGAGGCCGGGCCGGACGACAGCTTCTTCGACCTCGGCGGACATTCGCTGCTGGCCACCCGGCTCGTCGCCCGGGCACGGTCGGTGCTCGGCGTGGAGCTGAGGCTGAGCGACCTGTTCGACGCGCCGACGGTGGCGGAACTGGCGGCGGCGGTGGACGTCGCGGGCCGGGCGCGGCCGGCCCTGGGGCGGCGCGAGCGGCCGGAGACGGTCCCGCTGTCCTTCGCGCAACGGCGACTGTGGTTCCTGCACAGCATGGAGGGCCCGAGCGCCACGTACAACATCCCGCTGACGCTGCGGCTGTCCGGAAACCTGGACCAGCGGGCCCTGGAGGCCGCCCTGGCGGACGTGGTCGAGCGGCACGAGAGCCTGCGCACCACCTTCCCGACGGTCGACGGCGTGCCGTGCCAGCGGGTGCTGGACCTCGACGCGGCACGGCCGCGGCTGCGGGTGACCGAGGCCGGTGAGCGCGACCTGCCGGACCGGCTGGCGCAGGCGGCCCGGTACGGCTTCGACCTCTCCGCGGAGCCGCCGCTGCACACGGAACTGTTCCAGCTGGGACCGGAGGAGCACGTACTGCTGCTCGTGGTGCACCACATCGCCGGTGACGGCTGGTCGATGGGGCCGCTCTCGCAGGATCTGACGACCGCCTACGCGGCCCGATCCGACGGGGCGAAGCCGGAGTGGTCGCCGCTGCCGGTCCAGTACGCCGACTACGCCCTCTGGCAGCGGGAGCTGCTCGGCGACGGCTCGGACCGGGACAGCCTGCTGAACGGCCAGCTCGCTTACTGGCAAGAACAGTTGGCGGGTCTGCCCGAGCAGGTGGAACTGCCCTTCGACCGGCCCAGGCCGGCCGCGATGTCCTATCGGGGCGCCCACCTGCCGGTGCGGATCGACGCCGAGTTGCACCAGGGCCTGCGCGCGCTCGCCCGGGACGGCGGGGCCAGCCTCTTCATGGTGCTCCAGGCCGGACTGGCCGCCCTGCTGGGCAAGCTCGGTGCGGGCACCGACGTCCCGATCGGCACGCCGATCGCCGGGCGCACCGACGAGGCCGTGGACGACCTGGTCGGCTTCTTCGTCAACACCCTGGTGCTGCGCACCGACCTGTCGGGCGACCCGTCGTTCACCGAACTGCTCGGCCGGGTGCGCGGCGACGCGCTGGCCGCGTACGCGCACCAGGACGTGCCGTTCGAGCACCTGGTGGAGGCGCTGAACCCGGCCCGGACACTGGCGCACCACCCGCTGTTCCAGACCATGCTGGCCCTGCAGAACGCGCCGCTCGGCGCGTTCGAGCTGCCGGGGCTGCGGGTGGCGACCGACCTGGTCCACACCGGGACGGCCAAGTGCGACCTGACCTTCATGGTCACCGAACAGCCCGGTGCGGACGGGCTGTCGGGCGTGGTGGAGTACAGCACCGACCTCTTCGACGCGGCCACTGTCGCGGGGATCGTCGAGCGATGGCTCCGGCTGCTGCGGGCCGTGGTCGCCGACCCCGGCCGGCGGATCGGCCGGGTGGACGTCCTGTCCGCGGAGGAGCTCCGCGCGCTGCTGCCGGTCGGTGAAGGCCGGGCCGGCGAGCTGCCGGAGACCGGTATCACCGCGCTCTTCGAGCGGCAGGTACGGGCGAACCCGGCCGCGACCGCGGTGGTGAGCGGCGAAGTGTCGCTGACGTACGCCGAGTTGAACACCCGCGCCAACCGGCTCGCGCACGCCCTGATCGACCGGGGCGTGGGGCCGGAGCGGCTCGTCGCGCTGGCGCTGCCGCGCTCGGCCGAGCTGGTGGTCGCGATCCTCGCGGTGCTCAAGGCCGGCGCCGCGTACGTGCCGGTGGACCCGGAGTACCCCGCGGCCCGGATCGCCTACCTGCTCCAGGACGCCCGGCCCGCGCTGCTCGTGACGACCAGCCGGACCGGCGACCTGCCGGGAGCGGACGGCGTGGACCGGCTGCCGCTGGACACCGCCGACCTGGACGGACAGCCGGACACCGACCCGGAGGTCGCGGTCGATCCCGGCCACCCGGCCTACGTCATCCACACCTCCGGCTCCACCGGCAACCCCAAGGGCGTCGTGGTCCCGCACCGGAACGTGGTGCGGCTGTTCGACACCACCCGGGAACTGTTCGGCTTCTCCGCCGAGGACGTCTGGACGCTCTTCCACTCCTACGCCTTCGACTTCTCGGTGTGGGAGCTGTGGGGCGCGCTGCTGCACGGCGGCCGACTGGTGGTCGTGGACCACGAGACCAGCCGCTCGCCCGGCCGGTTCCTGGAGCTGCTCGCCCGCGAACGGGTGACCGTGCTCAACCAGACGCCGTCCGCCTTCCACCAGCTGATCCAGGCGGACGGCGAGGCGCCCGGGACCGGCCGTGAACTCGCCCTGCGCACGGTGGTGTTCGGTGGCGAGGCGCTGGAGGCCGCCCGCCTCGCGAGCTGGTACGAGCGGCACCCGGACGACGCGCCGCGGCTGGTCAACATGTACGGCATCACCGAGACCACGGTGCACGTCACCCACGCGGCACTCGACCGGTCCGGTACCCCGGTCGGCCAGATCGGCACGGCGATCCCGGACCTGCGGACGTATGTGCTCGACGACGGCCTGCGGCCGGTGCCGCCGGGCGTCGCGGGCGAGTTGTACGTCGCGGGGCCGGGTCTTGCGCGCGGCTACCTGAACCGGCCGGGTCTGACGGCCGGGCGGTTCGTGGCCGACCCGTTCGGGCCGGCCGGCTCCCGGATGTACCGCAGCGGCGACGTGGTGCGCCGCGCGGCGGACGGCAGCCTGCGCTACGTCGGCCGGGCCGACCAGCAGGTCAAGATCCGCGGCTTCCGGATCGAGCTCGGCGAGATCGAGGCGGCGCTCGCCGCGCACCCCGGCGTCGCCCAGGCCGCCGTGCTGGCCCGGCAGGACCGGGTGGACGACACCCGGCTGGTCGCCTACCTGGTGCCCGCCACCGGCACCGCACCGCGCGCGGCCGACCTGCGCGCGCACCTGGCCGGGCGGCTGCCGGAGCACATGCTGCCGTCGGCCTTCGTGGTGCTGGACGCGCTGCCGCTGACCGCCAACGGCAAGCTGGACCGCCGGGCCCTGCCCGCTCCCGACCTCGCCCCCGCGGGCACCGGCCGCGCGCCGCGCACCCCGCAGGAGCACGTTCTGTGCGAGCTGTTCGCCGAGGTCCTCGGCGCGGCGCCGGTGGGTGTCGAGGACGGCTTCTTCGACCTGGGCGGGCACTCCCTGCTGGCCACCCGGCTGGCCGCCCGGATCCGTGCCACGCTCGGCGTGGAGATGCCGCTGCGCACGCTGTTCGAGGCGCCGACCCCGGCCGCCCTGGCCGCCGCCCTGGTGGCCGCCGGTCCTGCGCAGGCGGCGCTGGCGCCGGTCCGGCGGCCCGAGCAGCTCCCGCTGTCGTTCGCGCAGCGGCGGCTGTGGTTCCTGCACCAGCTGGAGGGCGACAGCGGGAACTACAACATCCCCCTGGCCTGGCGGCTGTCCGGCCGGCTCGACCCGGAGGCGCTGCACGAGGCCCTGGCGGACGTGGTGGCCCGGCACGAGGCCCTGCGGACGGTCTTCCCGGTGGTGGACGGCGTGCCGTACCAGCGGGTGCTGGACGTGGCGGCGGCCCGCCCGGGGCTGGCCGCGCGCCGGACCACGGAGGCCGAGCTGCCCGGCGCGCTGGCCGCGGTGCAGGCCCACCGGTTCGACCTGGAGGCCGAACTCCCGCTGCACGCGGAGCTGTTCGAGCTGGCGCCGGACGAGCACGTGCTGCTGCTGGTGCTCCACCACATCGCGGGTGACGGTTGGTCGCTGGGCCCGCTGGCCGCCGACCTCACCGAGGCCTACGCGGCCCGCTGCCGCGGTGAGCAGCCGCGACAGGAACCGCTCGCCGTCCAGTACGCCGACTACTCCCTGTGGCAGCAGGAGCTGCTCGGCGAGGCCACCGACAGCGACAGCCCGTTCGCCCGCCAGGCGGCCTACTGGACACGGCAGTTGGCCGATCTGCCGGAACAGATCCAGCTGCCCATCGACCGACCCCGCCCGGTGGTCGCCTCGCAACGGGGCGGCCACGTGCGGGCCGAGCTGGACGCGGAGCTGCACCGCGGGCTGCGTGAGCTCGCCCGTACCGGCGGCAGCAGTCTGTTCATGGTGCTCCAGGCCGGGCTCGCGGGGCTGTTGAGCAGGCTCGGCGCGGGCGACGACATCCCGGTCGGCAGCCTCACCGCCGGCCGCAACGACCAGGCGTTGGACGAACTGGTCGGCTACTTCGTCAACACCCTCGTGCTCCGGACGGACACCTCGGGCGACCCGACCTTCGCCGAGCTGCTCGCCAGGGTCCGGGACACCGCGCTGGCCGGCTACGCCAACCAGGACCTGCCGTTCGAGTACCTGGTCGAGGCGCTCAACCCGTCCCGGTCGCTCTCCCACCACCCGCTGTTCCAGGTCATGCTGGTGCTGCAGAACAACGTCCGGGCCGAGTTCGCCCCGCTCGGGCTACGGGTCGAGGAGGTGGAGCCGGCCACCACCACCTCGAAGTTCGACCTGGGGTTCGCGCTGGCCGAACGGCACACCGAGGACGGCTCCCCGGCCGGGATCGACGTGTCCGTCCAGTTCGCGAGCGACCTGTACGATCCGGCCACCGTCGAGACGATGGTGGCCCGGCTGGTCCGACTGCTGACCGCGGCCGTCGCCGACCCGCAGCGGCGGCTCGGCCGCATCGACCTGCTGTCCGCCGAGGAGCGCCGCGAGTTGCTGCCCGCTCCGGACGACGCGGCACGCCCGGTCCCGGTGGGGAACCTGCCCGCGCTGTTCCGGGCCCGGGTCGAGGAGCGGCCCGAGGCGGTGGCCGTGGTGGGCGAGGGCTTCACGCTGACGTACGGCGAGCTCGACGCCCGGGCCAACCGGCTGGCACACGCCCTGATCGCACGAGGGGTGGGGCCGGAGCAGCTGGTGGCGCTGGCCCTCCACCGCTCGGTCGAGCTGGTGGTCGCCGTCCTGGCGGTGCACAAGGCCGGGGCCGCCTACCTGCCGATCGACCCGGGCTACCCGGCCGCCCGGATCGCGTACCTGCTCGACGACGCCCGGCCGGCACTGCTGGTCACCACCACCGACTTGGACCCGCTCCTGCCCGGGGCGGGCGGCCCCGACCGGCTGCTGCTCGACGCGGACCCCGCGCCGGCCGGGCTGCCGGACACCGACCCGGGAGTCCGCCTCGCGCCCGGGAACGCGGCGTACGTGATCTACACCTCGGGCTCGACCGGTCGCCCCAAGGGCGTGGTGGTGAGCCACGCGGGCCTGCCGGGCATGGTCGCCGAGCAGGCCGAGCGGCTCGGCATCGACGCCGACAGCCGGGTGCTCCAGTTCTCCTCGCCGAGCTTCGACGTCTCCCTGTGGGACCTGTGCGGCGCCCTGCTCACCGGCGCCGCCCTGGTGCCGGCACCCGCGACCGAGCCGGTCGCCGCGCTGACCGACCCGAGCCTCGCGCTCACCCACGCGACGGTGCCGCCGTCGGTGCTGGCGGCGCTCTCGCCGGACGACGTGGCCGTGCCGGTGCTGGCGGTGGCGGGCGAGGCGTGCCCGCCGGAGCTGGTGACGCGGTGGGCGCCGGGCCGGCGGATGATCAACGCCTACGGTCCGACCGAGACGACGGTCATCGCGACGATGAGCGAGCCGCTGTCGCCGGGCTCGGGCGTGCCGCCGATCGGCCGTCCCGTCGCCGGTTTCCGGGCGTACGTGCTGGACGAGCACCTCGGCCTGGTGCCGCCGGGGGTGGTGGGGGAGCTGTACGTCGCGGGGCCGGGTCTTGCGCGCGGGTACCTGAACCGGCCGGGTCTGACGGCCGGCCGGTTCACGGCCTGCCCGTTCGGTCCGGCGGGCGCGCGGATGTACCGTACCGGCGACCTGGTGCGGCGCCGTGCCGACGGCCAGCTGGAGTACCTCGGCCGGGCCGACGACCAGGTGAAGGTGCGCGGCTTCCGGATCGAGCTCGGCGAGATCGAGACGGCCCTGGCCGAGCACCAGCAGGTCGGTCAGGTCGCGGTGATCGCGCGGAAGGACCGGGCGGCGGACACCCGCCTGGTCGCCTACCTGGTGCCCGCCGTCGGTGCGGAGCTCCGTTCGGAGGAACTGCGCGCCCACCTGCGCGAGCGGCTGCCGGACTACATGGTGCCCGCCGCGTTCGTCCCCCTCGATGCCCTGCCGCTGAACGCCAACGGCAAGCTCGACCGGCGCGCCCTGCCCGAGCCCGAGTTCATCGGGGAGCGGTTCGGCCGGGCGCCGCGCACCCCCCAGGAGCAGGTGCTGGCCGGGCTGTTCGCCGAACTGCTGGGCCTGCCGGAGGTCGGCCTCGACGACGACTTCTTCGACCTGGGCGGGCACTCCCTGCTCGCCACCCGCCTGGTGGCCCGGGTCCGCGCGACCCTGGGCGTGGAGCTGACCCTGCACGCCCTGTTCCGGACCCCGACGGTGGCCGGGCTGGCCGCCGGGCTGGGCGGCGCAGGCCGGGCCAGGCCCGCCCTGGAGCGGGCGGCGCGGCCCGACCTGGTACCGCTGTCGTCCGCCCAACGGCGGCTGTGGTTCCTGCACCAGCTGGAGAGCGCCGGGTCGAGCTACCACATGCCGCTGGCGTGGCGGCTCTCCGGCCCGCTGGACCGGGTGGCCCTGGAGGCGGCCCTCGGCGACGTCGTCGACCGCCACGAGACCCTGCGCACGGTCTTCCGCGTGGTGGACGGCGTCCCGTACCAGCAGGTACTGGCCGCCGGGACGGTGCGGCCGGAACTGCCGGTCACCCCGGCCGACGAGACGAGCCTGACGGAGCTGCTGGCCCGCGCCGCCGTGCGCGGCTTCGACCTCGCGGCCGAACCGCCGTTGCGCGCCGAGCTGTTCGAACTCTCCGCCGACGAGCACGTGCTGCTGCTGGTGGTGCACCACATCGCCGGTGACGGCTGGTCGCTGGGCCCGCTGGCCGCCGACCTGGCCACCGCGTACGCGGCGCGCCACCGGCACGAGGAACCGCGGTGGGCACCGCTGCCGGTGCAGTACGCCGACTACACCCGGTGGCACGGGCGGCTGCTCGGGGACCGCGACGATCCCACCAGCCTGTTCGCCCGGGAGTCGGCCTACTGGACGGAGCGGCTGGCCGGCCTGCCGGAGCAGATCCGGCTGCCCGCCGACCGGCCCCGCCCGGCGACCGCCTCCTACCGTGGTGGGCACCTGGCGATCGACCTGGACGCGGAACTGCACGGCGCACTGGTGCGCCTGGGCCGGGAGCGCGGTGCCAGCGTCTACATGGTGCTGCAGGCCGCGCTGGCGGCGGTGCTGGACAAGCTCGGCGCGGGCGACGACATCCCGGTCGGCAGCCTGATCGCTGGCCGGACGGACCAGGCGCTGGACGACCTCGTCGGCTTCTTCGTCAACACCCTGGTGCTGCGGACCGACACCTCGGGCGACCCGTCGTTCGCCGAGCTGCTGGCCCGGGTCCGGGAGGGCGCGCTGGCCGCGTACGCGCACCAGGACCTGCCGTTCGAGCACGTCGTCGAGGCCCTCAACCCGTCCCGGTCGCTCGCCCGCCAGCCGCTGTTCCAGGTGCTGCTCGCGCTGCAGAACGTGCCCCGCACCGAGTTCGAGCTGAGCGGTCTGGACGCCGAGATCCTCCTGGTCCGGACGCCCACGGCGATGTTCGACCTCGGCTTCCACCTGCTGGAGCGCGGCGGCACCGGCGGGCCGGCCGAGGGCATCGTCGGGCGGGTCGAGTACAGCACCGACCTGTTCGACCACACCACGGTGGAGGCGCTGGTCGCCCGGTGGCTGCGCCTGCTGGCGGCGGTGGTCGCCGAGCCGGACCGGCCGCTGAGCCGGATCGACGTCCTCACCGCCGAGGAGCGGCACGAGCTGCTGGTGGCGCGCAACGACACCGCCCGCCCGGTTCCCGCCGACGGCCTGCCGGCCCTGTTCGAGGCACAGGTCCGGGCGACCCCGCAGGCCCCGGCAGTGGTGTTCGAGGACACCGTGCTGACGTACCGCGAGTTGAACCGCCGGGCCAACCGCCTGGCGCACGCGCTGATCGCCCGGGGGGTGGGGCCGGAGCAGGTCGTCGCCCTGCGGCTGCCGCGCTCGGCCGAGCTGGTGGTCGCCGTCCTCGCGGTGCTCAAGACGGGCGCGGCGTACCTGCCGATCGACCCGGACTACCCGGCCGCCCGCATCGCGTACATGCTGGAGGACGCGCGGCCGGCCGTCGTCCTCGACGACCTCGCGGCCGTCACCCCGGCCGAGGAGCAGCCGGAGTACGATCCGGCCGTCTCCGTGGACGCGCGGCACCCGGCCTACGTCATCTACACCTCCGGCTCCACCGGCCGGCCCAAGGCCGTGGTGATGCCCGCCGCCGGTCTGCTGAACCTGCTGGCGTGGCACCACCGGGCCGTCGGCGGCGAACCCGGCACGCGCACCGCGCAGTTCACCGCGATCGGCTTCGACGTCTCGGTGCAGGAGCTGCTCTCCGCGCTGCTGTACGGCAAGACCCTGGTCGTGCCGACCGAGGAGCAGCGCCGCAGCGCCGAGCTGTTCGCGCACTGGCTCGACCGGCACCGGGTCGCCGAGCTGTTCGCCCCCAACCTGGTGGTCGAGGCGCTGGCCGAGGCCGCCGAGGAGGCCGGGCTGGAGCTGCCGAGTCTGCGGCTGGTCGCGCAGGCCGGCGAGGCGATGCGGCTCGGCGGCGCGGTGCGCCGCTTCCAGACCCGTCGCCCGGGCCGGACGCTGCACAACCACTACGGGCCTGCCGAGACCCATGTGATCACCGCCTACCCGCTGCCGGCCGACCCCGCCGACTGCCCGCTGCCGGTGCCGATCGGTCGGCCGATCGCCAACTGCGGGGCGTACGTGCTGGATCAGGCGCTGCGGCCGGTCGCCCCCGGGGTGACGGGCGAGCTGTACCTGGCCGGGGCGGGGCTGGCCCGCGGCTACCTGAACCGACCGGCGCTGACAGCGAGCAGGTTCGTGGCCGACCCGTACGGTCCGGCGGGCACGCTGATGTACCGCACCGGGGACCTGGTCCGCTGGCGCGCCGACGGCGAGCTGGAGTTCGCGGGCCGGGTGGACCACCAGGTGAAGGTGCGTGGTTTCCGGGTCGAGCTCGGCGAGATCGAGGCGGAGCTGGCCGCGCACCCGGGCGTGGCCCAGGTCGCGGTGCTCGCCCGTGAGGACAAGCCGGGCGAGACCCGGATCGTCGCGTACGTGGTTCCCTCGGCCGAGGGGCCGGCCACCACGGAGACACTGGCGGCGTACCTGCGCGAGCGGGTGCCGGACTACCTGGTGCCGTCGGCGTTCGTGCTCCTGGACGTACTGCCGCTGACGCCGAACGGGAAGCTGGACCGCGCGGCGCTGCCCGCTCCCGACCTCGGCCCGGCCGGAGCCGGGCGGGCGCCGCGCACCCCGCAGGAGCAGATCCTCTGCGAGCTGTTCGCCGAGGTCCTGGGCCTGCCGCGGGTCGGTGTCGACGACGACTTCTTCGACCTCGGCGGGCACTCCCTGCTCGCCACCCGGCTGATGTCGCGGGTCCGGGCGACCCTCGGCGTCGAGCTGGAGCTGCGCAGCCTGTTCCGGACGCCGACGCCCGCCGGGCTCGCGGCCGGGCTGCACGGCGCGGGCACCGCGCGGCAGGCCCTGGTTCCCCGGCCGCGCCGCGAGCCGATGCCGCTGTCGTTCGCCCAGCGCCGGCTCTGGTTCCTCCAGCAGTTCGGCGCACCGAGCGCCACCTACCACATGCCGCTGGCCCTGCGGCTGTCCGGCCGCCTCGACCGGGCCGCCCTGAGCGCCGCGCTCGGGGACGTGGTGGCCCGGCACGAGACCCTGCGCACGGTCTTCCCGGACACCGACGGAGTCCCGCACCAGCGGGTGCTGGAGGCGGCCGAGGCCGTCGTCCCGCTGACGGTGCGCGCGGCGGGCGGGTCGGAGGTGCCGGCCCTGCTGCGCGAGGCTGCGGTGCGCGGCTTCGACCTGACCTCGGAGGTGCCGCTGCGGGCCGAGCTGTTCGCGGTCGCGCCGGACGAGCACGTGCTGCTGCTGGTGGTGCACCACATCGCCGGCGACGGCTGGTCCATGGGCCCGCTGGCTCACGACCTCGCCACCGCCTACGCCACCCGGCAGGGTGGCGGGACACCCGAATGGCCGGCGCTGCCGGTGACGTACAGCGACTACACCCTGTGGCAGCACGAGATCCTCGGCGACGAGCACGACGCCGACAGCGTGTTCGCACGCCAGGTCGGCTACTGGACCGAGGCGTTGGCCGGGCTGCCCGACCAGCTGCAGCTGCCCGTCGACCGGCCGCGTCCGGCCGCCATGTCGTACGGCGGCGACCTGCTGGACATCCGGATCGACGCCGAACTGCACGCGGCGCTGGTGGAGTTGGCGCGGCGCTCGGGTGCGACGCTGTTCATGGTGCTGCAGGCGGCGCTCGCCGCGCTGTACACGCGGTTGGGTGCGGGGACGGACGTTCCGATCGGGAGTCCGATCGCGGGGCGTACGGACGAGGCGCTGGACGAGCTGGTCGGGTTCTTCGTCAACACGCTGGTGCTGCGCACGGACACGAGCGGTGATCCGTCGTTCGTCGAGTTGCTGGGGCGGGTGCGGGAGACGGCGCTGGAGGCGTTCGCGCACCAGGACGTGCCGTTCGAGCACCTGGTGGAGGTGTTGAACCCGTCCCGGTCGCTGTCGTACCACCCGCTGTTCCAGACCGGGCTGGTCGTGCAGAACGCGCCGGGCGGCGACTTCGAACTCCCCGGCCTCCGGGTCTCCGGGGTGGCAGTGCCCACCGGGACTTCGCGGCTCGACCTGACCTTCGGCCTCGCGGAGGAGTACGGGCCCGACGGCGCGCCGGCCGGGCTCGGCGGCGCGGTCGAGTACAGCACCGACCTGTTCGACCGCGCGACGGTCGAGACGTTGGTCGCCCGCTGGACCAGGCTGCTGGCCGCGGTCGCAGTCGCTCCGGACCAGCGGATCGGCGGGATCGACCTGCTGTCCGCCGAGGAGAGCGGTGAGCTGCTCCCCGCCGTGGTGGAAGGGGAGGCCACGGCGAGCCTGCCGGCGCTGTTCGCGGTGCAGGTGGCGGCGACGCCGGATGCGGTCGCGCTGGTCTGCGGCGGCGCGGAGTTGACGTATCGGGAGCTGAATGCCCGGGCGAACCGGTTCGCGCATTCCCTGATCGCCCGGGGTGTGGGTGCGGAGCAGTTGGTGGCGGTGGCGTTGCCGCGGTCGGTGGAGTCGGTGGTGGCCGTCCTGGGGGCGTTGAAGGCCGGGGCGGCGTACCTTCCGGTGGATCCGGCGTACCCGCAGGCGCGGATCGCGTTGATGCTGGAGGACGCGCGGCCGGTGGTGGTGGTCGACGATCCGGTGCTGGTGTCCGAAGTCGCCGAATGGCCGGAGAGCGATCCGGTGGTCGCGCTCGATGTCCGGCACCCGGCGTACGTGATCTACACCTCGGGCTCGACCGGCCGCCCCAAGGGCGTGGCGGTGAGCCATACCGGTGTGTCGGGCCTGGTGGCGGCGCAGGTCGAGCGGCTCGGCGTGTCGCCCGGCAGCCGGGTGCTCCAGTTCGCCTCGCCCAGCTTCGACGCGTCCTTCTGGGACCTGTGCAGCGCCCTGCTGACCGGTGCCGCCCTCGTCCTGGCCCCGGCCGAGGCCCCGCTGGAGGCCCTGACGGACCGCCGCCTGACCGTCACCCATGTGACGCTGCCGCCCTCGGCCCTGGCCGCGCTGGACGGCGCCGAGCTCACGGCCACCACCCTGGTGGTGGCGGGTGAGGCCTGCCCGCCGGAGCTGGTGGAGCGCTGGGCGCCCGGCCGGCGGATGGTCAACGCGTACGGTCCGACGGAGACGACGGTGTGCGCGACCATGAGCGAGCCGCTGTCGCCGTCGGCCGGTGTGCCGCCGATCGGCCGATCGGTCGCGGGCTTCCGGACGTACGTGCTGGACGAGCGGCTGCGGCCGGTGCCGCCGGGCGTGCCGGGGGAGCTGTACGTCGCGGGGCCGGGTCTGGCGCGCGGCTACCTGAACCGGCCGGGTCTGACGGCGGGACGTTTCGTCGCCTGCCCGTTCGGCAACGACGGCGAGCGCATGTACCGCACCGGCGACCTGGTGCGCTGGCGCACCGACGGCCAGCTGGAGTACGTCGGCCGCGCCGACCAACAGGTGAAGGTGCGCGGCTTCCGGGTCGAGCCCGGCGAGGTCGAGGCGGCTCTGGCCGAGCACCCCGCCGTCGCCCGGGCCGCCGTCCTCGCTCAGGACGAGAGGCTCATCGGCTACGTGGCCGTGCGTCCCGAGGCGGCGGTTCGCCCTGCCGAGCTGGCGGCGCACCTGCGCGAGCGCCTGCCGGACTACCTGGTGCCGGCCGTCTTCGTGGTGCTGGACGCGCTGCCGGTGACGCCGAACGGGAAGCTGGACCGGGCGGCGCTGCCCGCGCCCGAGTCGGTGACCACGGAGGCGGGCCGGGCGCCGCGCACCCCGCAGGAGCAGATCCTGTGCGGGCTGTTCGCGGAGGTGCTCGGGCTGGCGAAGGTCGGTGTCGACGACGACTTCTTCGACCTCGGCGGGCACTCCCTGCTCGCCACCCGGCTGGCCGCGCGGGTGCGCTCGGTGCTCGGTGTGGAACTGGGGCTGCGCGCGCTCTTCCAGGCGCCCACCGTGGCGGGCCTGAGTGTGGCGCTGAGCGAGGCGGGCCACGCCCGCCCGGCGTTGACCGCGCACGAGCGGCCCGAGGCTGTGCCGCTCTCCTTCGCCCAGCGCCGGCTCTGGTTCCTGCACCGCATGGACGGTGCCACCGCGACCTACCACATTCCGCTGGCGCTCCGACTGACCGGGACGCTCGACCGGGCGGCACTGGACGAGGCGCTGGCCGACGTGGTGGCCCGGCACGAGAGCCTGCGGACGGTCTTCCCGGAGGTCGACGGCGTACCGTGCCAGCTCGTCCTGCACCCCGGCGCGGCCCGGCCCCGGGCGCGGCTGACCGAGGTGCCGGCGGCCGAGCTGACGGAGCGGCTGACCGAGTTCGCCCGGCAGCCCTTCGACCTGGCGGCGGAACCCCCGCTGCGGGCCGAGCTGTTCGCGGTCGCGCCGGACGAGCACGTGCTGCTGCTGGTGATGCACCACATCGCCGGTGACGGCTGGTCCACCGGGCCGCTGGCCCGCGACCTGGCCGAGGCGTACGCCGCCCGGTGCGAGGGTCGCTCGCCGGGTTGGTCGCTCCTGCCGGTGCAGTACACCGACTACACACTGTGGCAGCGCGACCTGCTCGGTGACGCATCCGACCCGGAAAGCCGGTTCGCCGAACAGCTCGACTACTGGAAGCGCCAGTTGGCCGGCCTTCCGGAGCTGCTCCCGCTGCCCACCGACCGGCCGCGGCCGGCCGTCGCGGGCTGGCGCGGGGACCAGGTCGGCTTGCAACTGAGCCCCGAACTGCACGCAGCCCTGACAGAGTTGGCGCGGCGTACCGGCACCAGTCTGTTCATGGTGCTGCAGGCGGCGCTCGCCGCGCTGTACACGCGGTTGGGTGCGGGGACGGACGTTCCGATCGGGAGTCCGATCGCGGGGCGTACGGACGAGGCGCTGGACGAGCTGGTCGGGTTCTTCGTCAACACGCTGGTGCTGCGCACGGACACGAGCGGTGATCCGTCGTTCGTCGAGTTGCTGGGGCGGGTGCGGGAGACGGCGCTGGAGGCGTTCGCGCATCAGGACGTGCCGTTCGAGCACCTGGTGGAGGTGTTGAACCCGTCCCGGTCGCTGTCGCACCACCCGCTGTTCCAGACCATCCTGGCCGTGCAGAACGCGCCGATGGGCCGGTTCGCGCTGCCCGGCCTGGACGTGGCCACCTTCGCGGTGGCCACCGGCACCGCCAAGTTCGACCTCGGCGTGAGCCTCGCCGAGCAGTTCGGTCCGGACGGCAGTCCGGCCGGGATCGTCGGCGTGGTGGAGTACGCCACCGACCTGTTCGACCGGTCGACGGTCGCCGCCCTCGCCCGGCGCTGGACGCTCCTGCTGGAGACGGTCACCGCCGATCCGGAGCAGCCGATCGGACGGATGGACCTCCTCGACGCGGACGAGCGGCACCGGCTGCTGGAGCGGGGCAACGCGACAGCCCGCGAGGTGGACGCCGTCCCCGTGCCGCAGGCCTTCGCGGTGCAGGTGGCGGCGACGCCGGATGCGGTCGCGCTGGTCTGCGGCGGTCTGGAGTTGACGTATCGGCAGTTGAATGCCCGGGCGAACCGGTTCGCGCATTCCCTGATCGCCCGGGGTGTGGGTGCGGAGCAGTTGGTGGCGGTGGCGTTGCCGCGGTCGGTGGAGTCGGTGGTGGCCGTCCTGGGGGCGTTGAAGGCCGGGGCGGCGTACCTTCCGGTGGATCCGGCGTACCCGCAGGCGCGGATCGCGTTGATGTTGGAGGACGCGCGGCCGGTGGTGGTGGTCGACGATCCGGTGTTGGTGTCCGAAGTCGCCGAATGGCCGGAGAGCGATCCGGTGGTCGCGCTGGACGTCCGGCACCCGGCGTACGTGATCTACACCTCGGGCTCGACCGGCCGCCCCAAGGGCGTCGTGGTCGGCCACGGCGGCGTGGCCAGTCTGGTGGCCGCCCAGATCGAGCGGTTCGCGATCGAACCCGGCAGTCGGGTGCTCCAGTTCGCCTCGCCCAGCTTCGACGCCTCCGTGTCGGAGATCTTCACCGCCCTGCTGCGCGGCGCGGTCCTGGTGCTGCCCGCAGCCGAGCCGGTGGCCGCGCTGACCGACCCGGGCCTGGCGGTCACCCACGTGACCGTGCCGCCGTCCATCCTGGCCGCCCTGCCGGAGCACTCGCTGACCGTCTCCACGCTGGTGGTGGCTGGTGAGGCCTGCCCGCCGGAGCTGGTGGAGCGCTGGGCGCCCGGCCGGCGGATGATCAACGCGTACGGTCCGACGGAGACGACGGTGTGCGCGACCATGAGCGACCCGCTGTCCCCGGCGACGGGTGTGCCGCCGATCGGCCGTCCGATCGCCAACGCCCGGGTGTACGTGCTGGACGAGCGGCTGCGGCCGGTGCCGCCGGGCGTGCCGGGGGAGCTGTACGTGGCCGGCGCCGGGCTGGCGCGCGGGTACCTGGACCGGCCCGGTCTGACGGCCGGACGATTCGTCGCCTGTCCGTTCGGCAACGACGGCGAGCGCATGTACCGCACCGGCGACGTGGTGCGCTGGCGCGCCGACGGCCAGCTGGAGTACGTCGGCCGCGCCGACCAACAGGTGAAGGTGCGCGGCTTCCGGGTCGAGCCCGGCGAGGTCGAGGTGGCTCTGGCCGAGCACCCCGCCGTCGCCCGGGCCGCCGTCCTCGCCCAGGACGACCGGCTCATCGGCTACGTCGTCCCGCATCCGGAGGCGTCCCGGGACAGCGGTCTCGAAGCCGACCACGTGGGCGAGTGGCAGGACATCTACGACGCCCTGCCCATCACCCCCGAGGAAGCCGCCTTCGGCCAGAACTTCGTGGGCTGGAACAGCAGTTACGACGCGAGCCCGATCCCGGTCGAGCAGATGAGGGAATGGCGGGACGCGACCGTCTCCCGCATCCTGGCCCTGCGCCCCCGCCGGGTGCTGGAGGTCGGCGTCGGCACCGGTCTGCTGCTCTCGCAGATCGCGCCGCACTGCGAGACCTACTGGGCGACGGACTTCTCCGCGACCGCGATCGAGGCGCTGGCCGCCCAGGTGGTCCGACAGGAGGACCTGGCCGAGCGCGTCGTGCTGCAGACCCGCCCGGCGCACGACACCGACGGACTGCCCGCCGGGACTTTCGACACCATCGTGATCAACTCGGTGGTGCAGTACTTCCCGTCCGCCGACTACCTGGCGGACGTGATCGGGAAGCTGATGCGGCTGCTCGCCCCCGGCGGCGCGCTCTTCATCGGCGACGTCCGCAACCTGCGGCTGCTGCGCCCGCTGGCCACGGCCGTCCAACTGCACCGGACCGGCGCCGGCGCCGACCTCGCGACGGTGCGCCGCGCCGTGGAGCAGGCCCTCCGGGTCGAGAAGGAACTCCTGGTCGACCCGGACTTCTTCACCGCCCTGCGGGAGCACGGTGCGGACATCGGTGCGGACATCGGTGCGGTGGCCGTGGAGGTCAAGCGCGGCCGCCACCACAACGAACTGAGCCGTTACCGCTACGACGTGACGCTGCACAAGTCGCCGGTCGCCCCGGCCGCCACGAGCGAGCCGGTCGAGCTGGAGTGGGGGCGGCAGGTCGCCGGCCTGGCCGAGCTGCGCGAGCTGCTCGCCCGGCCGCTCGCGGGCGCGCTGCGGGTCACCGGGGTGCCCAACCGCCGGGTGGCGCGGGAGTCCGCCCTGGCCCGTGCGGTGCAGGACGGGGACGCCTCGCTCGCCGAGCTGCTGGAACGGCTGCACGCCCCGGAGGAGGGCGGCCTGCCCGACCCGGACGACTTCCACGAGCTCGGGCGGGAACGCGACCGCCGGGTGGGAGTCACCTGGTCGGCCACCCAGGCCGACGCCGTGGACGTCGTCTTCGCGGATCCGCGGGCGCACCACGGCTCCCCGGTCGAGCCGTACCGGCCGGCCAGGGCCACCGGCGGGACGCTGTCCTCGCTGACCAACCGCCCGACCGGAAGCCGGGGCACCGGCGCCCTCATCGGGGACCTCCGCGACTGGCTGCGCGGGCGACTGCCCGACTACCTGATCCCCTCGGCGTTCGTGGTGCTGGAGACGCTTCCGCTGACGGCCGGCGGCAAGCTCGACCGCCGCGCGCTGCCCGCTCCCGACCTCGGCTCCGCCGGAGCCGGGCGGGCGCCGCGCACCCCGCAGGAGCAGCTCCTCGCCGAACTGTTCGCCGAGGTGCTCGGGCTGGCCCAGGTCGGTGTCGAGGACAGCTTCTTCGACCTGGGCGGGCACTCGCTGCTGGCGACCCGCCTGGCCTCCCGGGTGCGGGCGACGCTCGGCGCGGAGCTGGAGGTCCGCACGCTGTTCGAGACCCCGACCGTGGCCGGGCTGGCGGCCCGTCTCGACGGCTCCGGAACGGCGCGGCCCGCGCTGACCGCCCACCCGCGCCCCGAGCTGGTACAGCTGTCCTTCGCCCAGCGCCGCCTGTGGTTCCTGCACCGGATGGACGGGCCGAGCGCCACCTACAACATGCCGCTCGCGCTGAGCCTGACCGGCGGACTCGACCGGTCGGCCCTGCACACCGCGCTGGCGGACGTGATCGCCCGGCACGAGAGCCTGCGGACCGTCTTCCGGGAGACGGACGGCGTGCCGTACCAGGTCGTGCTGAGCACTTCGGAGGCGCACCCGGAGCTGCCGGTGGTCGAGCTCGACGAGAGCCGGCTGGCCGAACGGCTGGCGGCCGTGGCCCGGCGCGGCTTCGACCTCGCCGCGGAGCCGCCGGTCCGGGCGGAGCTGTACGCGCTCGCCCCCGACCGGCACGTGCTGCTGGTCGTGGTGCACCACATCGCCGCCGACGGCTGGTCGATGGGCCCGCTCTCCGGCGACCTCGCGGCGGCCTACGCGGCGCGCTGCCGGGGCGAGGAGCCGCAGTGGTCCCCGCTGCCGGTGCAGTACGCCGACTACACCCGCTGGCAACGCGATCTGCTCGGCGACGCCGCCGATCCGGACAGCCTGTTCGCCCGGCAACTGGCCTACTGGAAGGACGAGCTGGCGGGGCTTCCGCAGCAGGTACAGCTGCCCGCCGACCGGCCCCGGCCGCCGGTGGCCTCCCAGCTGGGCGGCCGGGTCGTGGTCCGGCTGGACGCCGAACTGCACCAGGCTCTGCGGGACCTGGCCGCCGAGCGGGGCGCCAGCCTGTTCATGGTGCTCCAGGCCGGTCTCGCCGCGCTGCTCACCCGGCTCGGCGCCGGTACGGACATCCCGATCGGCAGCCCGATCGCCGGCCGCACCGACCAGGCGCTGGACGAGCTCGTCGGCTTCTTCGTCAACACCCTGGTGCTGCGCACCGACACGACCGGCGACCCCGGCTTCGCCGAACTGCTCGGCCGGGTGCGGCACAAGGCGCTCACCGCGTACGACCACCAGGATGTGCCGTTCGAGTACCTGGTCGAGGTGGTCAACCCGGTGCGCTCGCTGGCCCACCACCCGCTGTTCCAGATCATGCTGGCTCTGCAGAACGCGCCGCTGGGCGAGTTCGCGCTGCCGGGGCTGGAGACCGGCCACCTGGAGGCGCCGACCGGGACATCCCGGGTCGACCTGACCTTCAGCCTGGCCGAGCAGTTCCGCCCGGACGGTCCCCCTGGGCCTAGCGGCCCGGGAGGTGCCCCCAGCCTCGACGGCCTGGTCGGCGCGGTGGAGTACGCCACCGACCTGTTCGACGCGCCCACCGTGGAGCTGCTGTTCGACCGCTGGGCGCGGCTGCTGCGCACGGCGGCCGCCGACCCCGACCGGCCGATCAGCCGGATCGACATCATGTCCGGCGAGGAACGCCACCGGCTGCTGTCCGAGTTCACGGGCGCCACCGCCGAGCTGCCCGAGGCCGCGGTGCCGGAACTGTTCGCCCGCCAGGTCCGGGCCACCCCGGACGCCGTGGCGGTCGTGGCCGGCGGCACCGAGCTGACCTACCGGGAACTCGACCTGCGGACCAACCGCCTCGCGCGGGCGCTGACCCGCCGGGGCGTCCGGCCGGAGACGCCGGTCGCGGTCATGCTGGAGCGCTCGGCGGAGCTGGTCGTGGCGATCCTCGCGATCGTCAAGGCGGGCGGCGCCTACGTGCCGCTCGACTCGCGCTTCCCGTCGTCCCGCATCGAGCTGATCCTGCGGGAGACCGGGGCCGCGCTGGCGCTCACCGAGGACGTGCTGACCGAGCTGGTCCAGGCCGAGCCCGACTCGTCCGAACTCGAAGTCCCCTGCGACCCCCGGCAGCTGGCGTACATCATGTACACCTCCGGATCCACCGGGCGGCCGAAGGGCGTGGCCGTCACCCACCGCGACGTGGTGGGCCTCGCACTCACCCCCGAATGGCGCGGCGGCGGACACGAGCGGGTGCTGATGCACTCCCCGACCGCCTTCGACCTCTCGACGTACGAGCTGTGGGTGCCGCTGCTCAGCGGCGGCCGGGTCGTGGTCGCCCCACCGGAGCGGCTCGACCTCGACCTGCTGGAGCGGACGGTCGCCGAGCACCGGGTCACCGGCCTGTGGCTGACGGCAGGCCTGTTCCGGCTGGTCGCCGAGGAGCGGCCGGGCCTGCTCGCCGGGGTCCGCGAGGTCTGGACCGGCGGTGACGTGGTCTCCCCGGCCGCCGTCGCCCGCGTGCGCGCGGCCTGCCCCGGCCTCGAGGTGGTCAACGGCTACGGGCCGACCGAGGCCACGACCCTGGCCACCTGCCACCCGGTGCGCACCCTCTCCGAGGACGCCGCGACCGTGCCGATCGGCGCTCCGATGGCCAACATGCGGGCCTACGTGCTCGACGACCACCTGCGGCCGGTGCCGACGGGCATGGTCGGCGAGCTGTACCTCGCGGGAGTGGGCGTGGCCCGCGGCTACCTGGGCCGCCCGGGTCTGACCGCCGAGCGGTTCACTGCCGACCCGTACGGTCCGGCCGGGAGCCGGATGTACCGCACCGGCGACCTGGCGTGGTGGCAGGCATGGGGGCACCCCCGGCCGGTGGGGGCACCTCCCGGCCGCCAGGCCGGGGGCGCTGGGGGAGGCACGCTGGAGTTCGCCGGACGGGCTGACCACCAGGTCAAGCTGCGCGGTCTGAGGATCGAGCCCGGTGAGATCGAGGCCGTGCTCGCGAGCTGCCCGGGCGTCGCCCAGGCAGCCGTGGTGGCCCGCGAGGACCAGCCCGGCGACAAGCGGCTCGTCGCCTACCTGGTGGCCGCCCCCGAGGGGGTGCCCGAGCCGGGCGAGCTGTCCGACCGGCTGCGCCGCGAACTGCCCGAGTACATGGTGCCGTCGGCGTTCGTCACCGTGGACGCGCTGCCGCTGACCGCCAACGGCAAGCTGGACCGGGTCGCCCTGCCCGCCCCCGAGTACGGTGCGCCGGGCACCGGGCGCGGCCCCCGGACGCCGCAGGAGCAGCTGCTGTGCGACCTGTTCGCCGAGGTCCTCGGCCGGGAGCAGGTCCGCATCGACGACAGCTTCTTCGGCCTGGGCGGGCATTCGCTGCTGGCCGCCCGCCTGGCGTCCCGCGTTCGCGAGACCCTCGGCGTCGAGCTGGGCCTGCGCACGCTGTTCGAAGCGCCGACCGTGGCCGGGCTCACCGAACGCCTGGTCATGAACGATCCGGACGACGCGCTGGACGTGGTGCTGCCGCTGCGCACCACCGGGAACGGGACACCGCTGTTCTGCATCCACCCCGGCGGCGGCATCAGCTGGTCGTACAGCGGGCTCCTGAACCACGTCGGTCCCCAGCACCCGGTCTACGCGATCCAGGCGCGCGGCCTCGGCCGGCCCGAACCGCTGCCGACGTCCTTCGAGGAGATGGCGGCCGACTACGCCGAGCAGATCCGCAAGATCCAGCCGGAGGGCCCGTACCTGCTGCTCGGCTGGTCCGCCGGCGGGCTGATCGCCCACGCGCTCGCCTGCGAGCTCCAGTCGCGCGGCGAGCGCACCGCACTGCTGGCGATCCTCGACGCCTACCCGGTGAAGGACGTGCAGTTCGAGGAGGTGCCCGTGCCCACCGAGCGGGACGTGCTGGTCGGTGTGCTCGACGTCGACCCGGACGAGCTGGGCGACCGGGCGCTGACCTACGGCGAGGTCGCCGAGATCCTGAACCGGCGGGGCAGCGCGCTGGCCGGGCTGACGGAGCGGCAGATCGAGGTCATCGTCCAGATCATGATCAACAACGCGAAGCTGGCGGTCGACTTCGTTCCCGGAGAGTTCGACGGAGACCTGCTGCTCTTCAACTCCACGATCGACCGGACCGAGGACAACGCCGGGCCCGGGATCTGGCGCCCCTACATCGCCGGCCGGATCGAATCGCACGAGATCGCCACCCGGCACAACCGGATGACCCAAGCCGGTTCGCTGGCCCAGATCGGACCGATCCTGGCCGCCAAGCTCGCCGAAGCCACCGGTGACACCGGTGACATCTGTGACACCCCCATCCACAACCAGGAGGACTGATTCCCATGACCAACCCCTTCGATGATCAGGACGGCACCTTCCTCGTGCTCGTCAACCCGGAGAACCAGCACTCGCTGTGGCCGCAGTTCGCGGACGTCCCCGAGGGCTGGACCGCCACGCACGGCCCCGACACCCACGCCGCCTGCCTGGAGTACGTCGAGCAGTCCTGGACCGACATGCGGCCCAAGAGCCTGGCCGACGCCATGGACACCCAGCGGTAACGCGGCCGACGTGACCTCCACCGACACCCTGGGCGAGGCCCGCGGCAGCGCGGGCCTCGCCCGGCCCGGCGACCTCGCCGCGGCGCTGCGCACGCCCGAGGCCCGCCGGGACCCGTACCCGTTCTACGCCCGCATGCGGCGCGAGAGCCCGGTCCACCGCAGCGCCGAGGGCATCTGGCACCTCACCCGCTACGCCGACGTCGAGGCGGCCCTGGGAGACCTGCGGCTGTCCAACGACCGTGACCGGATGACCCGCGCCTACGGCGCGCTCGGCGGCGACCTGAAGGCCTTCAGCCGGCTCACCGACCGGCTCGGCCGGGTGATGACCAACACCGACCCGCCGGACCACGCCCGGTTGCGCAAGCTCGCCAACCGCGCGTTCACCGCCCGGCGCGTCGAAGCCCTGCGGGACGGCATCCAGCGGATCGTCGACCGGCTCATCGACGAGGCGCTCGCGGCGGGCCCGGCCATGGACCTGATCGAGGCGGTCGCCTCCCCGCTGCCGCTGTCCGTCGTCTGCGAGCTCTTCGGCATCCCGCCCGAGGACCGCCCGCAGGTCAAGACCTGGTTCCGCCGCTTCGGCCGGATGAGCGAGGACATCGACAAGTCCGAGGCGGCCATCGGGCAGTACGAGGAGTACCTCGCCCGACTCGTCCGCCGACGCCGGGCCGACCCGGGCGACGACCTGATCAGCGCCCTGGTCGCGACGCAGGCGCAGGACGACCGGCTCACCGACTCCGAACTGCTGTCCACCTGCTTCGTCCTGATCACCGCGGGCGACGAGACCACCACCCACCTGGTCGGCAACGGCGTGCTCGCCCTGCTGCGCCACCCCGGCCAGCTGGCCCGGCTGCGCGAGGACCCGGCGCTGATCCGCACCGCCGTGGACGAACTGGCCCGCTACGACACGCCGACCCAGGCGATCGTCCGGGTCGTCGCGGAGGACGTCGAGATCGGCGGGCGGACACTGCGCGAGGGCGAGCTGGTGTACCTGTTCCTCGCCGCGACCAACCGCGACCCCGAGCGCTTCGAGGACCCCGACCGGCTCGACCTGTCCCGCCCCGGCAACCGGCACCTCAGCTTCGGCAACGGCCCGCACTTCTGCCTCGGCGGCCCGCTCGCCAAGCTCCAGGTGGAGGTGGCCGTCAGCACGCTGGTCCGCCGGCTCCCGCAGCTGCGGCTGGCCGACGAAGCCGCCGGCGGGGCGGCCCTCGAATGGCGGCCCAACCCGCTGCAACGGCGGCTGAGCGCCCTCCCGCTCACCTACTGACACCTGAACGATGACGAAGGAGAACCGACCATGACCCGAGAGTTCGAGGTCCGCAAGGAACAGGACCTGCCCGCGACACCCGAACAGGTCTGGGCCGCGGTCGCCACCGGCGGCGGCAACCTCGGCTGGCTGTACCCCATGGAGGTCGAGCCGCGCGTCGGCGGAAAGGTCACCCGGTCCGACAGCACCGTCGTGGTGTGGGAGCCGCCGAGCCACTTCGCCGTCCGGGCGACCCTGGGCGACGAGTTCTCCAACACGCTCAGCTACCGGATCGAGCCGGTGGACGGCGGAACGAGCCACCTGCAGATGGGAATCCACTGGGTGCACGAGGGCGTCTGGGACGAGGTCTGGGACACCAAGGCGGACGCGGCCGAGAAGCACGTCCACTTCTACCAGCACGGCCTCGCCGAGTATCTGCGGCACTTCGGCGGCCGCCCCGCCGTCTACGTCAAGGCCCAGCGCCCCGAACCCACCACCGACCCGGCCGACTTCGCCGCCCTGCGCCGACGCCTCGGCCTCGCCGACGACGCGGCCGTCGGCGACCGGATCGAACTCCACGTCCCCGGTCCGGACGGCGGCCCGGAGGCGGTCGTCGTGGACTGGCTCAGCCCCGACTTCGTCGGCCTGCGCGGCCCGGACGCGCTGTACCGGTTCTTCAACGGCAGCACCTGGAACTGGCCGCTCTGGCTGGGCCACCACCTGTTCGCCGAGGACACCGACGAGCAGGCCGCCGTCAAGGCATGGACCGCCTGGCTCAACGACACCCAAGCCTAGGACCCCCGATGGAAACCCCGTTGGAAACCTCGATGGAAACACTGCTCTACGCCGCCGAACTCGTCGAGGAGAACGGCACCTACAAGCTCGTCGTCCAGGACGTGGTGCGGGACACCGTCCAGACCACCCCGGTCCCCAAGTCCATGGTGGACAAGCTCCCGACCTTCCTCGCGGCACTCAGCGCCAAGCTCAACCCCGCACCGTCACGCGGCCGGTGGTAGCCGCAGGACACCCGGCCACCCGGCCGTCACCAGCCCGGAGCGAGGATCAAGCGCATGCGGCCCGCGATGTCGGCAACGGCCGGGCCGCCCGGCCCGTCCGGTCTTCGGCTCGTTGCCGACCGGCACGCACCCGGAGGACGGTGGTCCGGTGATCGGTAGGCTGCCGTCGGTCGAACGCCCGTCGACCCCGTGGCGAGATCCGTGATGGTCATCAGCGCAGGGAGTGCCCGTGCACTCAGCTGGCTCCGTCGAGCGCCGGCCCTCCGCCGTGCCGGATCTGCTCGCGTACTCGTCCACCGATGAGGCCGTGGACGAGCTGCGCCGGCTGACGATCCTCGGTCGCCGGGTACCGCAGTGGAGGGTCGCGGTCATGCAGGAGACCGGGTTCTTCCGCGCGCTGTGGGGTTCGGGGGACGTGGTGCACCGTCCGGCCGAGGACGACGTCCCGGAGCGCCTGGCCATCACGGTATCCGCCGGTGGTGAGGTCCTCGGGTCCATCTGGGTGGCGGCCGCGGGCCGTCCGCTGCCGGCGACCGCGCCCGATGCGCTGCGCGCGGCGGCTCGGGCGGCGGCCCCGCACCTGATCCATCACCGCTCCCGCCGGGCGGCAGCGGCCCACCTGGTCCAGGAGGCGGCGCGTGCCCTGCTGGAGGGCCACGGCTCGGCCGACACGTCTCGCGGCGTACGACGCGAAGCAGGGCGGCAGCGTACTGGTCGACACACTGCGCGCCTACCTCGACCACTTCGGGGACGTGCCCCAGGCGTCCCGTGCGCTGGGTGTCCACCCGAACAGCTTCCGGTACCGGATCCGGCGACTGCGTGACGTGTGCGGGATCGAGCTGGACGACCCGGATGCGCGGCTGCTGGCCCAGTTGCAACTGCGTCTGATGGGCCGTGATGCCACCGGCGACCGCTGAGACCGTTGCCGCGCGCGTAGTCGCCGCGCACCACGGGCGCGGGCCGGTCTCGTCGCCCGGCACCACAAGGGTGATCGTTTTCCGGCGAGTTGGGCGGCGACAAGGCATGGCTCGCGAAACCCTGGGCTGCGGCACGAAGACGCGGCCACCGGGCCGCGGGCAACCTGGTCGCACCGCCCGGGAGCTTCGCCGGGCGTTCCCCCAGGGCGACCCGGAAGGTGCATTGTGACGAGTTCTCAGGCCGGCGAACGGCGCGAGCGCATCCTGCGTGCGGCAGTGCACGAACGGATTCTCGAGCCCGACCACGCGGTGCTGGCGGCGTTCGTCGACCTCGACGCCGTCGCCGACGGCGTCGCGGCGCTGTACCGCGCCTTCCCGGCCTCGGTACCGGTGCTGCACACCTTCGCGGCGAAGGCGAACTGCCTGGTGCCGGTGCTGGCGGAGCTCCGGAACAACGGCATGGGCTGCGAGGTGGCCAGCGCGGGCGAGCTGGCCCAGGCGCTGGCCGCCGGCTTCGCGCCCGAACGGATCGTCTTCGACTCCCCGGCGAAGACCCGCGGTGAGCTCGTCCAGACCCTGGAGATCGGTGCCGCGGTGAACGCGGACAACTTCCAGGAGCTCTCCCGCATCGACGAGATCCTCGCGACCCGCCCCTCCGCCTCGCGGATCGGGGTGCGGATCAACCCCCAGGTCGGCAGCGGGTCGATCGGCGCGATGAGCACCGCGACCGCGACATCCAAGTTCGGCATCGCCCTGGAGGACGACGGAAACCGGGAACGGCTGCTGCGCGCATACCGCGACCGTCCCCGGCTCACCTGGGTGCACGCGCACGTGGGATCGCAGGGCTGCCCCCTGGACCTGATGGCCCAGGGCATCGCGAAAGCCGTGGCCTTCGCCGAGCAGGTCAACGCCGAGCTCGGCCGGCGCCAGGTGGTCGGCATCGACATCGGCGGAGGACTGCCGGTCAACTTCGCCAGCGACGAGACCGCACCCGGCTTCGACGATTACGTGGCCTGCCTGCGGGCCCAGGTGCCGGCCCTGTTCACCGGCGAGTACCAGGTCGTCACCGAGTTCGGGCGCTCCCTGCTCGCCAAGAACGGGTTCATGGCCGCGTACGTCGAGTACACCAAGACCTCCGGCGGACGTCCGATCGCGATCACCCATGCCGGTGCGCAGGTCGCCGCGCGGACCGTGTTCATGCCCGAGTCCTGGCCGCTGCGGATCACCGCCCACCACCCTTCCGGTGCCCCCAAGGACGGAGAACTCGTTCCCCAGGACATCGCGGGCCCGTGCTGCTTCGCCGGCGACCTGGTCGCCGAAGCCCGTCCGCTGCCCGAGCTGGCACCCGGCGACATCGTCGCACTACTCGACACCGGCGCGTACTACTTCTCCACCCCCTTCCACTACAACAGCCTGCCCGAGCCCGCAGTCCACGGCGCCCGGATCGACGCCGACGGAAACGTCCACTTCAGCCTGCTGCGCCCCGCGCAGACCATCGAGCAGCTCCTCGCCCGAACCGGGCGGTGAGCCGCCCGGAGATGACCGAACTCGCTCACCTCACCCGCGAGTTCGCCCGGCGGCTGACCCCGGCGGAGGGCAACGACGCCACGCTTGCCGACCGGATCACCACGGTCCGCGCCACCGACCTGCCCCACCTGCACTCCTTCACGAACGGCCTCGAACTCGACCGCGCCGCCGTCGACGCCGGACTCACCCTCCCCTGGCGCAACGGCCGCACCGCCAGACGCCGTCGACGTTCCTGCCCAGAGCCCGCGCAGCACGTGGCAAAGCACGACGCAGGAGGCTGTCACCCAGAGGATTCCCGCGGACGCGTGGAGTATGTCGAGTTCCTGTCATGCCGGATTCGGACAGTGCAGACGGCTGTCTCCGGAAGTGGTTCTCCACGCACTCTTACCGACGGCACGGCCGACCGCCTCGTGCGCCCCACAGGGCGAGCAGGCGTGTCGGCTCCGGTACGCAGAAGGAGTTCTCGTGAAGAAGACGCTCGCCTGGGCCGTCACCGCTGTCACCGCGGCCACCTGCGCTCTCGGCGCCTCCCTGCCGGCAGCTGCGGCGGACGACACGACGGCCGCCGCCGGCGCCGTGGCCTCCGCCTACGGGCTCGACACCTCCTCGCTCACCCCGCATCAGCGGGATCTCGTCGACAAGATCCTGACCGCGATGCCGGCCGGCTGGCAGGAGCAGGCCGCCGCCACCGACGCCGAGTTCGGCGTGGACGACACCCCGTGGGCGAACATCCTCGACGGCGTCATCAACCCGGGCGACTACCAGTGCAGCAACACGGCGCTGACGGCCTACGCGAGGGACACGCTCAAGGACGCCGACCCGGTCTTCCGGTATGCCCTGCCAATGATCGGGGTGGGGACCCTCGCCATGTACGACGCGATGCTGACCGCCGACGATCCCAAGTCCACCACCTTCGGCGTCAACGGCGAGTACACCAACGAGCTGAGGTCCGAAGGGAAGGACCTCAAGAAGTTCTGGGACATCAACTCCGACGACATCCAGATCGTGCCGATGCACGGCGGTGACGTCTTCTCCTCCCCGGAGCGGCTGGCCCGCGCCCTGTACATGCAGGTTCCCATCGGCAGCGTCGAGGGCAAGCTCCCCGTGGCCCGGTGGCTCATCGAGCTCATCAACTCGGAGCCCGCCCTCAAGGGCGGTACCAACCCGTACTTCACCTTCAACTCGATCGCCTACACCGAGAAGGGCAGCTCGCACCCGCGGGGCATCTCCGACCACATCGTCATGGGCGACGGCATCCTGCAGGGCATGGCAGCCGTGGGCCTGGGCGACACCGCTCCGCGTAGCATCCTCGCCCATGAGTTCGGCCACCACGTGCAGTTCGAGGACAACCTGATCTCCAACACCACACTGACCGGGCCGGAGGCCAACCGCCGCGTCGAGATGATGGCGGACGCGTTCGGCACGTACTTCCTCACCCACTCGCGCGGCGAGGCCCTCAACACCAAGCGGTTGCTGGCCTCCGAGCAGTCCTACTACCAGGTCGGCGACTGCGGCTTCCGCAGCTACGGGCACCACGGCACGCCCAACCAGCGCCTCGCGGCGTCCGCGTGGGCCGCGAGCGTCGTCAACGACGCCGCCAACCAGGGCCACATCATGCCCTCGCTGAAGCTCGGCGGGCTCTTCGACGCGAAGCTGCCCGACCTCGTGAAGCCGGACGCGACGAACTGAGGACGTCCCGGGTGCGCGGCCCGGTGCCCGGTGCGGGGTCGCGCACCGGCCGCCCCCACGGCCGCGCGCCCGGGCCGCAGACGTGCGGGTCCACCACGACGAGACCACCCACGGTGGCGGCCCCGTACCGCCGGCCGCTGTGGAAGCGCGGTAGCAGGCCGGTCATCGCCCGTCGCGGGGTACCGCACGGCTCGGCTCCTCAGAGCCAGCCGCGACGGCTTGCCTGGACGCCGAGTTGGAACCGGGTCCGCGCGCCGAGGAGTTCCTGGAGGCGGGTGATGCGGCGGGCCACCGTCCGCTCGCTGACGCCGATCTCGCGGGCGATCGACTCGTCGGTCAGGCCGCCGCTGAGGTAGGTGAGCAGCCGCCGGCTCTCGGCACCGGGAGCCGTCCCGGCGTCGTCCGCCGTCTCGTCGGCGGCCGGCAGCGGGACGGCGATCCGCCAGAACGACTCGAACACGCCGATCAGCGAGTCCAGGAGGTCCGATCGCCGCACGACGACGTGGTGCCGACGGTCCCAGTCGCTGGACGGGGGGCATACGAGGGCGAATCGGTCGTCGCAGATGCCCATGTTCAGCGGGACCTCGGGAAAGACGCGGGCGCGTTCCCCGAGGTCGATGGAGGTCTGGACGGCCTGCCGGGCGGCCCCGTCCCGCAGTACCCGGGACCCGTAGACGACCGTGCACGTGACTCCGCGGGTCAGCGCCTCCCGGCAGCCGGGGGCCAGCACGTTGGGTCGTGCGGATCGGCCGGTGAAGCCGATGGTCAGGCCGCGCACCCGTTCGGTGGCCTCGTCGTAGAGCCGCCGGACCAGTGCGCTGCGGGCCGCCTCCGTCCGGGCGACTTCGATGTAGTCGGCTCCGTCGGCGTGGTGGTGGTCGCGCCAGAAGCGGGACAGTTCCTCGACGCCGTGGTGCAGGGCGGCGAGTTCCTTGGTGCGCTTGTCCACCACGACGTCCAGCGCGGCGCGCGGGGGTCGGGCGACCAGCCGTGTGCCGTCCGGTTCGACCAGGCCGAGGCCGGTCAGTTCGCCGACGGCCTTGCTCATGGCGTGCGAGGTCACCCGCAGGGCGCCCGCCAGTTCGGCACGGGTCAGCGGGCCGCGCTCGACGAGGAGGAGGTAGGCGTTCTCGGCTGTATCGTTTATACCTATACCATGGAGCGAATGCATATCCACGATCGTCTCATGGGCCGACCGGATGTGGCGAGCGAAACTGTCGTCCTTTCGCCGCCGGCGGGTTGACTTTGACGGGATGTCAGGCCGCCCGCGCTCAGTAGCGCCAGGGCGGAACCGAGGGCGACGGCGTCCGAGCCCGCGCTGCCCGTACCGCCACGGTCGTGCCGGGTGTTCGTCACGAGGGGCGGCGACATGGGTATGCCGCCGCCTCCGCCGCTGCCCCCAGGCTTACGCCGGGAGGCGCCACTTCTGGTTGTCGCTGCCCTTGCAGTCCCAGATGATCAGTTGGGGGCTGTCGAGGCTGTAGCCGGGGTCGTCCAGGCACTTGCCGGACTGGGGGTTCATCAGGCTGCCGTCGGCGCGGGCGACCCACTGCTGGGCGCCGCCGCCGTTGCAGTGGTAGAGCTGGACGGCGGTGCCGTCGGCGGTGCCGCTGTGCAGGACGTCCAGGCACGCGCCGAGGATCTGCACCGTGCCGTCACCGGGCAGCGTCCAGTTCTGGCCGGCACCGCCGGTGCAGGCGGCGAGGGCGACCGGGTTGAAGTCGGCGGTGGAGCCGTTCCTGTCGTCCAGGCACCAGTTGTTCAGGCCGGTCACCGGGCCGGGGCCGCTGCCGGTGCCGTGGGTGGTGTGGCCCCAGACGTCGAGGATGGGTGCCGCGTCGGCTTCGTTGCCCAGGTAGGGCAGGCCGTACATGTCCTCGATGGTGCGGAGCATGCTGTAGTGGTTGATCGTCTCGCTGTAGCTGCCCGGGTGGACGTTCGCGCCGTAGAACACGGTGGGCATGTGGTTGGCGGAGGTGAAGTTGTCCTCGTCCCACGTGACGATCAGCAGGCTGTTGTGGGTCTTGGCCCACTCGGCGTAGCCGCCGAAGACGTTCTTGACCCAGGTGTCTCCGCTCAGGATGCTGCCGTCGTGCATGGACTCGTGCTCGTTGCCGTGCGCGAAGGTGACGGCGGGCAGGGCGGCGTAGCCGGCGGCTGCGGCGGGGAAGCCGCAGTCCTGGCCGGCGGTCGGGGACGGGTAGGTCAGCCACTTGTCGACCGGGTTGGGGGTGGTGGCGGTGCCCGGCAGGTCGGCGAAGCGCAGTCAGGCGGCGGGGGTGGCTTCGTCGGAGTAGTCGGCGAAGCCCAGGCCGTGCTGGATCAGCTCGTTGGGCAGGTTGTCCCCGTCGACCGAACCGGGTGGCGGGGGAGTGCTGTTGGTCAGCCCATGGGTGGAGCCGGACAGGAGGGCGTAGTAGTTCGGCAGGCTGGGGTGCCACTCGCCGTGCGCGTCGCTGAACGACGCACCCGTCTGCGCAAGGGAGTTGATGTACGGGGCCTGGGCGGTGTTGCCGATGACGTCGCCGTAGTCCTCGTTCTCCATCATCACGATGACCACGTGGTCCGGACGCGGCAGCGCGGCGGAGTCCGTCGTGGAGGCCGTCGCGGAGGGCGCGGCGGCGGTGGCGGGTCCGGCGGCGGTGCATACGAGCGAGACGGCGGCCGCCATGACGGCGGCCGTGAGCCCGCCCGGCGTTCGCCGCCGCTTTCGGACACTCGGAAAGAGCTTCTGCATGATCACGGTCGGTTCCTCTGAGGGGGGTGGGCATGTGCCGATCCGGTCAACTCCCGTGCGCACGCGGACTTCCAGACGGCGGAGCGCCGGACACCCGGCCTCCCACCGTCGCCCGCCACGCTGACCGGACAGCGGCGACGGTAGCGTGAATCTGCTCATTCCGGAGCGATTTCGCGCATATTTGATCACTTGCTGGAAGAGCGTTCACGGGGCCGCCGCGGGGGGTTTACCCTGCCGCGTCCAGCCTCGCTGCACGGGCCGAGATGCCGACGGCCCGATGTCCTTGCTGGGGCATCCAAAGATGCGAAGAGCATGCTCATTGATGCTTGATATGGTCACCTTTCACGCATCTCTTGACACTCAAGGCCGTGGTGCACTGCACTGGTTGGCGCAGGCGGCATGCCTGCCGGACACCTCATCGGCGTCACCCCGAAGATGACGAGGATCGGGTCCCGGCTCGTCACTTCGCCGCGTTCTGACCAGGCTTGCCCGTGCCGCTCTCGGCGCTGACCGGCCCATCAGCTCCTCCGGTGGCCGACAGAGCGGTGCGCGGGAGCGGGTGAGCGACCGGCTACCGAGTCCGCGACATCAGTCAGGAGTACGTGGCTCATGGCACTTTCGTCCCATCGCTGGCGCAGGCGATCCGTCACCGCGGTCATCGCCGCGATCGCCGCAATGACCGGCTCCTTGCTCGCTCCGAGCGCCGTCGCATCCCCCACCGCCACCAGCCCGAACGGCCACGCGCTGGCCGTGACCCCGCCGATGGGCTTCAACAACTGGGCACGGTTCGGCTGCCGCGCCGGCAACCCCAACACCGGTGACGCGGGGGTGAGCGAGAAACTGATCCTTGCCCAGGCCAACGCCCTGGTCGGCAAGAAGCTGGCGGCCAAGGGGTACAACACGGTCACCGTGGACGACTGCTGGATGGCCGCCTCGCGCGACGCAGCCGGCAACCTCGTCGCCGACCCGACGGTCTTTCCGCACGGCATGGCCTGGCTCGGCAGACAACTGCACGCCAAGGGCCTCAAGTTCGGCCTCTACGAGGACATCGGCACCGACACCTGCGGCGGCTACCCCGGCAGCTGGGACCACTTCCAGCAGGACGCGAACCTCCTCGCGTCCTGGGGCGTGGACTACATCAAGCTCGACGGCTGCAACATGCCCGCCTCGGCGAACACCGCGGCCGGCTACGGCCAGGCGTACAAGGACTTCGGCGCCGCCATGAAGGCCAACGCCAGCGGTCGCGACATGGTCTTCTCCGAATCCTCGCCCGCCTACTTCTACATCGGCCAGTCCGACCTCGCCAACTGGTACACGGTCATCGACCAGGCGAGTCAGAGCGGCCAGCTCTGGCGCGAGGGCTACGACGTCAAGATGTACCACTCCTCGCACAACGCCTGGAGCCACGACGGCAACCAGGCAGGAGTGATGGCCCAGTACGGGTACAACTCGCAGCTCGCACGCTACTCGGGCCCCGGCAGCTGGAACGACCCGGACTTCCTCATCACCGGTGACGCACTCACCGACGAGGAGTCGCGCAGCCAGTTCGCGTTGTGGTCGATGATGGCCTCGCCACTGATCCTCAGCACCGACATCCCCAACCTCTCCGCCGCGTCACTGGCGACGCTGTCCAACACGGACATCATCGCCATCGACCAGGACCCGCTCGGCAAGCAGGCGGGCATCGTCTCCCGGAACGGCACCGTCGACGTCCTCTCCCGCCCGCTGACCAACGGGGACCGGGCCGTCGCCCTGCTCAACCGCGGCGCCGGCACGATCACGGCCGGCACCACGCTCAACGCCGTCGGCTTCCAGGGCGGCGGGTGCTCGGCCGACGTCAAGGACCTGTGGACCGGGACGAGCTCCTCCAGCACCGGCACGATCAGCACCTCGCTCCCCGCGCACGGCACCGCGATCTTCCGCGTGACCCCCGGTGCGGGCTGCGTCGGCCAGCAGCCCACCGGACAGATCGCCGGCATCGGTGGAAAGTGCCTGGACGACGCGTACGCGGGCACGGGCCCGAACAACCCCGTCACCCTCTACAGCTGCCACGGCGGCGCCAACCAGCGCTGGACGATGCCGGGCGACGGCACCGTCCGCACCCTCGGAGGCTGCCTCGACACCGCCTACCGGAGCAACGACAGCCGCCATGCGGGCTACTGGGCAGTGCTGAACCCCTGCGACGGACGGGCCAGCGAGCAATGGACCTACCAGCGTAACGGCTACCTGCAGAACACCGGCCTGCACCTGTGCGTGGACGACTACGCGTCCGACACCGCGGACGCCACCCCGATCATCGTCGACGGCTGCGGCGTGAGCGAGGTCAACCAGGCCAATCAGATCTGGATCCTGCCCGTCTGATGACCCGTGGTCGCCGTCCGCCGTCGAGGCGGGCGGCGACCTGGCCGCTGTCGGGGCTGCCCGCCGGCACATCCGCACATGCGCACTGCCGCACCGCCGTCCGCGAGGGTTACGCATTCACTCTGCCGGAACAGGCCCTCCCCGGCTCGCCGGAGGTCACTCCGTGGTCGCGACGCACGACGAGGCCTGTCGTCATCGACACGGTCGAGTTCGCCGACGACCGGTCGGGCGACGTCGTCGGACGGCCGGGCGCGCACGTCTGGCGCTGCGCACGTTCCCGACCCCGGCGCTCCGCCGGGCAGTCGGAACGGGCACTCCACTCGGCGAACACCGCGCCGACGGCAGCAGCCGCCCGACCGCCCTCCGGCGTTCGCCGCTCAGCCGCGCAGGGGTGCGGCTAGTCGTCCCAGCAGGCCCGCGATCAGGGCTGTCTGCGCGGGGACGGTGTCGGGGTAGATGAACTCGCCCTGGGCGTGGGCGCCGTCGCCGACCGCGCCCATGCCGCACAGCACCGGCAGGCCGAGGGCGGCGACGAAGTTGGCGTCGCTGGCGCCGCCGACGGCGGCGGCGGACAGTCCGTCGCGGCCCTGCTCGCGGGCGACTTCGCGGGCGAGGCCGAGGAGCGGGGCGGAGGCGGCGTTGAGGGTCATCGGGGGCCGGTTCCAGGCGTGGTCGATGTCGATCCGGACCCGTGGGTCGCTGACCTTGATGGCCTCCAGTTCCGTGTCCACGCGCTCCCGTTCGGCCTCGCTGCTGACCCGGATGTCGACGCTCGCGGTGGCCTGCCCGGCGACGACGTTGGCGGCGGAGCCGCCCGTGATGAGCCCGGGGTTGATCGTCGTGCCCTTGTCGGGGGCGGCGACAGCGGCGGCGGCGACCACGAACTCGGACAGCGCGGTGATGGCGCTGGCCCCGTCCTCGGGCGCGAGCCCGGCGTGCGCCTCGACGCCGCTGGCGGTGACGCGGAAGGTCCCGTTGCCCTTGCGGGCGGTCTTGACCGCGCCGTGCGCGCTCGGCTCCAGCACCAGCGTCACGTCGGCGTGGTGCGCGACCTCCTCGATCACCGGGCGCGAGGACCGGGAGCCGACCTCCTCGTCGCCGTTGAAGAGGAAGGTGACCGTGGGCACCGAGACGCCGTACTCCCGGGCGAGCTTGAGGGCCCATATGCCCTGGGCCAGGCCGGTCTTCATGTCGAAGATGCCCGGCCCGCTGAGCTTCTCCCGGCCGTCCGACTCGGACGGCGCCCAGCCGGCGAGGGTACCGGTGGGCCACACGGTGTCGTAGTGACCGACCAGCGCGACGTGCCCGGGGCCGGTGCCGGGGTAGGTCAGGGTGAGGGTGTCGCCACGCTCGCCACCACGGTGGCGGTGCTCCTCGCCGGGCTGTCCGAGGCGGTGGACGGCCAGATCGTGCAGGAGGTCCCGGCCTGCCGCCAGGCCGGCCAGGTCATAGCTGCTGGTCTCCTGGCCGACGAGGGTCATGATGTCGGTGACGATCTCCGAGGAGACCTCGTGGGCACGGTCGGTGAGGGTGACTGTGGCGGGATTCATGATCGACTTTCTCGCGTGGACGGGTGGAGTGGTGGAGGTTGCGGTGGCGGCTCAGCCGATGCCGAAGGGGATGCCGAGCAGGTACCAGGCGATGAAGAAGGCCACCCAGGCGACCCAGGCGACGGCGGCGACCGGGAGGGTGAAGGAGGCGAGGGTGCCGATGCCGGCGTTCCTGCGGTACTGCCGCAGGTAGGCGACGGCCATCATGAAGAACGGGCTCATCGGCGTGATGCACTTGGTGACCGAGTCGGCGACCCGGTACATGGCCTGGGTGGCCTCCGGATGGACGCCGACGAGCATCAGCATCGGCACCAGGACCGGGGCGACCAGCGCCCACAGCGCGGAGCCGCTGGTGACCAGCAGGTTCATCACCGAGATCAGCACGGCGACGCCGAGCAGCACCAGCCAGCCGCTGAGGTGCATGTCGCGCAGGGTCTCCGCGCCCTTGACGGCGAGGATGTCGCCGAGGTTCGTCCACTTGAAGTAGGCGAGGAACTGGGAGATCGCGAAGAAGAGGACGAGGGTGGGTGCCATCGCCTTGGTGCCGTCGGTCATCGCGTCGATGACGTCGCGGGCTCCACCGAAGGTCCCGGCCTGGCGGCCGTAGACCCAGCCGACCAGGGAGAAGAACAAGCCGAGGACGATCGCCATGCCGCTGAACAGCGGCGAGCTGACGATGCCGCCGTGGTCCCCGCGCAGCGGCGAGGAGTGCGGGATGGTCGCCGCGACCAGGAACGCGGCGAAGGCCAGTGCGGCCAGCCCGGTCAGCCGCAGCGCACGGCGCTGCCGGGCGGTGGTCTCAGCCGCCTCCGCCTCCGCCTCCTCGGCCGGCGGCGCGGCCGGCGGCTCGTCGGGCTCCAGGTCGGAGCGCCGGGCGAGGACCGACTCGACGACGATCGTGATCACGAGCGCCATGAGGATCGACGACGCGAGCCCGAAGTAGTAGTTCGCCACCGGGGTCACCACGGCGTGCGGGTCGATGACGTGGGCCGCGGCCGTGGACATCGACGACAGCAGCACATCGGTCGTGGTGAGGGCGGGGGAGGCGTTGAAGCCCGCGGAGACCGACACATAGGCGACGACGCAGCCGAGGACCGGGCTGCGGCCGGCGGCCCGGTAGAGCGCCGCGCCGAGCGGGATCAGGGTCACGTACGCGGCGTCGCCGGCGACGTGGCTGACCATCGCGGTCAGCGCCAGCGCGAAGGTCAGGTACCGGCCCGACACCCGCGCGACCAGGCGGCGCAGCAGCGTCTCGAACAGCCCGCTCTTCTCGGCGACGACGATGCCGAACATCACGATGAGGACCGTCGACAGCGGTGGGAACTGCGCGAAGCTGTCGACGGCGTGCCCGATGGCGAGCGCGAACCCGTCCTTGCTGAGCAGGCTCCGCACCTCGACGGCCTTGTGGGTCGCGGGGAGCAACGCGCTGACGTGCTCCGCGGCCAGCACGGCGCTGAGCACGGCGACGACCGCCGCGAGGATCCAGAACAGCCAGAACGGGTCGGGCAGCCGGTTGCCGGCCCGCTCGATGGCCGCGAGGCCGCGGAACACGGCGCGCATGGATCTCGGCCCGGGCTCGGTCTCCCGGGGCTCGGTCACGGTGGCAGTCATCGCTACCCTTTCGGCGGAAGATGAGGGAACTTTCCGCAAACAATGGCACCTAAGTGAGAGATTTTCTAGATCTTCCATGTCACGATGGGATCAACCGGCAGTCTAGGGTATGGAAACATGACTGGGCCTCTCCTCGACGAGCTCGACCGGCGCCTGATCGGGGCGCTGCACGTAGCCCCCCGGGCCACCTGGGACGACATCGGCGCGATCCTGTCCGCCGACGCCGGCACTCTCAAACGCCGCTACGACCGGCTGCACAAGGCCCGCATGGTGCGCGTGGTCGGCCAGGCCGACTGGGGCCTGCACTCCACGGCGATGCCCGTCCACGTCTTCCTGGACATCACCGGCGAAACCCCGCTGGTAGTCCTCGACCGGCTCCGTGACCTTCCCCACGTTCAGCGTCTGGCGCAGATCTCCGGCGACTACCCCATCTACGCCGTGGTCCACGCCCCGTCCGAGGCGGCCACCAGCGAGGCGATCGACCGGCTCTTCTCGGTCCCCGGCGTCCGCCGCGTCAACGCCCTGCCCGCGCTCAGCACCCTGCGCCGGGGCGCCGCCTGGGACCCGCAGTTCCTCACCGACGCCGAGCATGCCGGCCTGCGGGAGCTCACCGGGGTCAGACCGGAGGGTACCGCGACGGCCAACCCGCCCGCCAAGCCCCTCAGCGAGACGGAGCGCACCGTCGTCACGCTACTGATACAGGACGGCCGGGCCTCCGCCGCGAGCATCGCCCGCGCCGCGGAACTGCCCACCTCCACCGCGCACCGCGTCGTGCGCCGGGTCCTGGACGAGCACTGGGTCAAGCCGCGCCTGGAGATCGTGTCGGAATGGCTCGGCTTCCGGACCCCGTTCATGCTCCGCCTGCGGGTCGCCCCCGGCGGGACCCCCGACGTCATGCGCCGTCTCGACCAGCTGCCCCAGACCCGCCTCGCCGTGCATGTCGCCAGCGACCTGTCCGTTCTCTGCACCGGCCTGGTCACCGACCGCTCCGCCCTGGCGCTCTTCATCGACAACGAACTCGCCAGGATCCCCGGCATCCTCGCCGTCAGCGTCGACGTCATGTTCGCCGAACCACGCCGCTACTGGCTGGACCGGGACCTCGTCCACGGCGCCCTGGGCGCCTTCCACGCGCCCACGCTGCTCTGACCGCGGCCGGCGGCCGCACCACCTCACGTGTGCAGGGGTGCGGGCCTCGGCGGTCGGTCAGGCGGTGGTGTTCGCGTGGCGTTTCTCGATCGTGCGCATGATGGAGGTGGCGGCCTCCATCTGGAGCAGGCCGCTCAAGATCGACCATCACGATTGATGACCGATGAGGCTGTGGCTCAACCTCCGAAGGAGTGAAAGATGAGCGAGCGCAGCAAGTTCCTGGAGCCGATCACCCGGGAGAACGCCGCCGTGATCCTGGTCGACCACCAGGTGGGCCTGCTGTCCGGCGTCCGGGACATCCCACTCGGCGAGCTGAAGCACAACGTGGTGGCACTGGCGCGCGCGGCGACCGTGCTGGGCATCCCCCTGGTCGTCACCACCACCGCGGCCGACAGCATGTGGGGGCCGACCGCCCCCGAGCTGGTCCAGGCGCTGCCGGCCGGACAGCGGATCATCGACCGCAGCACGGTCAACGCCTGGCACGACGACCGGGTCCGCGAGGCCGTCGAAGCCACCGGCCGGCAGAAGCTGGTCTTCGCCGGGGTGTCGCTTGAGGTGTGCGCCGCACTGCCCGCGATCTCCGCGACGGCCGCCGGCTACGACGCCTACGTCGTCGTCGACGCCTCCGGCACCTTCAGCCAGGCCAAGCGTGAGGCCGGACTGCTGCGCATGCAGCAGGCGGGCGTCATCGTCAGCGACTACGCCACCCTCATGGTCGAGGCCCTGGCCGACAACGCCGCTCCCGAGGCCGCCGCCCTCTACACCGCCCTGGACATGCCGTTCGCCGTCCTGGTCGGCCAGATCTCCGCCGCCCACCACGCATAGAGGTCCACCGGCCGACCAGCAGAGGCACGGTCTGACCCCGGAAGTCGGATGCTTCCGGCGGCATGAGTGCTCACCTGCCGGCGGCCACGGCACCGAGTCTCCACGGTGGCCTTGTTCCTGTCCTCGTCGCTGCTCACGGGGGTGCGAGTTTCTGCGCGGCGCCGTGATCACGGAACCTGTGCCTGCGTGGGTGAGGCAGCAGCGGCTGTCCGCCGGGTGAGCCCGTGGAGGGCGTGAGGGGTCTGCCTGCTGTGTTATCTCTGAGAAGCGATTTCCAAACCGAGGGATACGGCTGCTGCTCGAATTTCCGCGCGTATCAGCCTCGTTCGGGTGATCGCTTCGCAGCCGGCGCATAGGAGAAGGGCCTCCTGCACAGTTCGGTGATGTCGAGTCAACGAACCATCAGGAGGCCCTGGTGTCCCACTGTGGCGTGCTTGCTCCGTCCGCGTCCAGCTCCGGCATGTCGTGCGATTGCCTCGCACACCGGCTCGGGAATGCCGCTGACCAGCCGGACCGGGCCCGCCGCTACGGCTCCGACCTGACCGACGCAAAGTGGGCGATCGTGCGGCCACTGCTGCCCGTCCCGGCCTGGCTGAACGGCAAGGGAGGCCGCCCGGAGCGCTATTGCCACCGCCGGCTGACTGATGCGGTGCGCTACCTGGTCGCCGAGGGCGTGCGCTGGGCCAGCCTGCCCGCCGACTTCCCCAAGTGGCGGGCCGTGTACCGGTTCTTCCGCCGCTGGCGCGACAACGACTTCATCAAGGAGTTCTACGGCCGGCTGCGCAAGATGCTGCGTGCCCTGGCCGGGAAGAAGCAGGAGCCTACCGCCGCGATCATCGACTCGCAGTCGGTGAAGGCCGACGCCACCGTCGGTGCGGCCATCCGCGGCCAGAGAACACGAGTGGCTGGAGCAGGACCTGACGGTCGACTACTTCGACCAGTACTTCTCCCACCCGGAGAAGGTGTGGGACGACTTCGAGGTCGCCATGACCTCGACCGGCTACGACGGCGCCTTCGCGGGGATCTACTTCAACTAACGGGCGGTGTTGCATCGGATGTGACATTCGACGTGACCGGTACAGGCCGCTGACCTGCTGATTTACGAGGGGGCCGACTCTGGGTCGGTCCCCTCGCCCGGCATCAGGGCCGGGGCGCGTAACCGATGCAACGATGTTGCGTTAGATGCAACGTGAGTCGAGCGGTGGATCTCCTCGGTGAAGTGCACCTGGTGCTGACGGCAGGCGTTGCGTTTCTCGATCCTGAGCCTGCCGTTTCCGAAGCGATACTGACCGACTGGGAGGCGGTCTCTCAGTGAGGCTGGCCCGCCTCCGTTCGAGCGCTGAGCCGGTGGCCCATCGAGCTCCGAGGAGCGCGACGGGCCACCGAGCCGACCATGCCAGGAGGTGACGGTCCTGCCTAGAGGTGGCCGGCCGCTGCGGGGCTACCGGTCAGTGCCAGGGTGCTGTCCAGTTGCTGCCAGGTCCCGGACGGTCCGGTGCCGATCCGGTACCACTGCCACAGGGTGTTGTCGGTGGCGCGGGCGTAGACGTTGACCCGGGTACCCACCTGCGTCGCGGTCGGCGCACCGGTGACGGCGCGGCCGAGGTCGTACCAGGAGGACGACCAGCCGCCTGCGGCGGTCCAGCTGAGCTGGCCGACACTGTTGTTGGGCGCCAGCCCGGCGAACACCTCGATCTGGCCGGGGCCGCCGCTGACCGCTGTCGGTGACGAGGAGAGCGTGCCGCCGTGGCTGGTCCAGCCCGTCCACTCACCGTTGACGTAGCTCTTCTGCCACAGCGCGTTGTCGGTGCCGCGGGCGAAGACGTCGATCCGGTTGAGCGAGGCCACCGCTGTGGGGGCGCCGACGATGGTGGTCGAGTTGGGTGCGTCCACGTACGCCCAGCTGCTGGTCCAGTTGACGCCGTAGTAGTAGGCCGGAAGGTCGTTCGCGCCGGGCGTCTGCTGGAAGGTCTTCTGGTACACCTTGCCGTCGGTGCCGCGGACGAACACGTCGATGCGGTCACGTCCGAGGCTCGCCGCGGTGGGGCTGGCGGTGAGGGTGCCGCCGAGGCTGGTCCAGTTGCCCCAGGCGCCGTTCTTGTAGGTGTTCTGCCACAGCGCGTTGTCCGCGCCCCAGACGAACACGTCGGTGCCGCCCGGGCTGGAGACGACGGCTGGCTGGCCCTGGATCGAGCCGGGGCCGGTGGAGCCGGCGGTGCCCAGCGCCAGGGTCTGCCAGGCCGACCAGGTGCTGCCGGTCCAGGTCTTCTGGCTCACACCCGATGTGGTCGGCACCAGGACCGTCTCCGGCTGCTGCTCGGTGGCGCCGGTGAGCTTGAGCATCACGGACTGGTGGGGGGCCAGGGTGAAGTTCTGCGAGCCGGTCGAGCTGACGGTGCCCAGGCTCGCGCCGGTGTAGAGGTTCTGCACCGACGCGGTGCCGTTCAGGCCGAGGTTCTGCGTGGTGAACGAGTAGTTCTGAGAGGTGCTGCTGCGGTTCACCAGCAGGACGGCCCGGGTGCCGGAGGCCGCCAGCTGCTTGGACCAGACCTGGACGCTGCCGTTGTCCAGGACCTTCTGCCCCTGGTGGACGGCGCTGTCCTGGTCGACGGCGATCACGGACTCGTTGCCGACGATGGCCGCGGTCGCCGCGCTCAGGTTGGTGGTGTCGGTGGCCAGCACGAGCGGCGCGCCCTGGATGGCCCACATCCCGAAGTAGGACTGCTGCTCGTCCGGGGTGAGACCCCAGAGGGTGCCGGAGGTGCCATGGGTCTGCTGCTGCCCGGTGCTCGGGTTGTCGCCGAAGCCGGGCCCGATCAGCAGGTAGTCCGGGTCGTTGTACTGGCCGGCGGCTTCGTTGCTGGGGTGGTCGTTCAGGTCGAAACTCTCGGAGACCTGATCCCAGTTGATCCACGTCGAGCCGCCGTTGGACGTCGTCCCGTAGCCGGCGTTGCCCGTGATGTCGCGCCCGTTCCGCCAGGTGCGGGCCGCCGAACCACCCCACACCCACGGGCCGTCCGGAGCGCCCGAGCCCCACTCGCAGATCTCCAGCGCCAGCGGGTGCGCCACCCCGGCGGAGGTCTTCGCGTTGGCCGTCAGGCCGCCCCAGGCCTTGTAGTCCGCCATGACCGTGCTGTAGCCGGACGGGATGCCGCCGCAGTGGTCGACCTTCACCCAGTCGAAGCCCCAGTCCGCGAACGTGGTCACGTCCTTGGCCTCGTTGCCGCCGCTGCCGTGCTGGCCACCGCAGCCGGTGGCGCCGGTGTCGGTGTACATGCCCGCCTGCATGCCGAGGGCGTGCACGTAGTCGGTGAGGTCCTTCATGGTGTTCAACGCGCGCGCGGGGACGGTGGTGCCGTTGGACAGCGTGACCGCCTTGGTCTGGGCGCCGGTCAGGAAGCCGGGCCTGGGGACCATGACGCCGTTGGCGTCGCGCCCGGTGCCGCTCTGGGTCCACCAGCCGCCGTCGAGGCTGACGTCACGGTAGCCGAGGTCGGCGAGGCTCTTGTGCCGGCCGGAGCCGTTGAGCCCGAGGTTCGCGTTCGGCGTCGCCAGTCCGGCCGTCTGGTCGGCGATGCTCTGTGCGGAGTAGTCGTTGTTGTAGAAGTACCAGGAGTTCCAGCCCATCGGCGGGGTCGTCGCGCCGTTCGCGCCGGGCGGGACCATCGCCTCGGCAGGGGTCGGGGTGCTGACAGTCGTCACCGTCAGTGTTCCGGCGATGATCATCGTGGCGCTCAGCGCTGCGGTGGCGAGGCGCCGCCGGCGCGGGCGGGCGGGCGGTGCGGACGAGTGCGCGGAACCGACCGCCGTCGGGTCCGGAAGGCCCGACGGTGCGGAAGCGAGGGACATCGAGAGCTCCTAGGTGGGGAGATCACGCGGGGCGGGGGGAGGTGAGCGATGGTGCTGTGGGCCCGCCCTTCGAACGAAGGGCGGGCCGCTTCTGGGGGCGCTTCGGGGGCTACGCGGGCAGGCCGACGGCGCGTTCGCGGGCGCGGCGCTGCTGGATCACGACGGCGGCGACCAGCAGGGCGCCCTGGGCGACGTTCTGCCAGAAGGCGTTGATGCCCTGCACGGTGAGACCGTTCTGGAGAGCTCCCAGCAGAGCGACCGCCAGCAGGGTGCCGCCGACGCCGCCCTTGCCGCCCTTGAGGGCGCAGCCACCGAGGGCGGCGGCGGTGATGGCCTGGAGTTCAAGGCCTTCGCTGCCGGAGACGGGCTGGCCGGAGCCGGTGCGGGCGGTGAGCAGGACGCCGGCGAGGGCGGCGACCATGCCGCTGAGTGCGTAGACGGCGATCAGGTACTTGTTGAGGTTGATGCCGGCCAGGCGGGCGGCGGTGTCGTTGCCGCCGAGGGCGTAGATGTTGCGGCCGATGTCGGTGTACCTGAGCAGGACGTGAACGGCGGCCGCGACGAGCAGCAGCAGCCAGACCATGACCGGCAGGCCGGCGATCTTGCCCCGGCTCAGGAAGACGAACAGGCTGTCGTTGAGCACGTAGCCCTGCGCCGAGCCGTTGGAGATGAGCTGTGCGACGCCCTTGTAGGCCGCCAGGCCGGCGAGGGTGGCGATGGTCGGGTTGACCCGGCCGTAGATGATGACGACACCGTTGAAGATGCCGATCCCGGCGCCGATGGCGACGGCGGCGCCGATCCCGAGGAGGGAGTTGGAGCCGGTCGAGGTGAAGACCATGGCGCTGGTGACGGACGCGAGGCCGGCCTGGGAGCCGACGGAGATGTCGAGGGCGCCGCAGATGATCACGACGGTCTGGACGACCGCGAGCAGGCCGGAGATGGTGGAGGCCTCGGCGATGACCTGGATGTTGTCCCAGCTCAGGTAGTTGGGGTTGAGCCACCCGAACACGGCGAGCACCAGGGCCATGGCGCCGATCAGGCCCAGGTTCTGGCCGCCCGCCCGGGCCAGCAGGTTGCGGGCGTCGGTGGCCGGCGTCGGCCGGCCGCCGCTCTGGTCGGGCTCTCGGTCGACGGAGAGGGCAGTCGTCATCGGGTGCCTCCGGGGGCCGGGTCGGTTCCGGTGCGAGGTGCCGTGGCGGTCTCGTGCGGAAGGTCGGGGGTGAGGTCGTCGGCCATGGCGAGGGCGAGGATGGCCTCTTCGGTGGCCTCGGTGTGGTCGAGCCGGCCGGTGATGCGGCCGTTCTGCATGACGAGGATGCGGTCGGCCAGGCCGAGGACCTCGGGGAGTTCGGAGGAGATCACCAGGATCGCGGTGCCCTCGCGGGCGAGGTCGGCGATGATCCGGTAGATCTCGGCCTTCGCGCCGATGTCCACGCCGCGGGTCGGTTCGTCCAGGATCAGCAGGGCGGGCTTGCGGGCGAGCCAGCGGGCCAGGACGACCTTCTGCTGGTTGCCGCCGGACAGGGTGCGGACCTCCGCCTCGATGGAGGGGGCGCGCACCCGCAGGCGGTCCGCGTACTCCTGGGCGAGGGCCTTCTCCTGCGTCCGGTTGACGAACCGCCAGCGGCGCAGCCTGCCGAGGCTGACGAGCGAGGTGTTGTCGCGGATGGTGCGCTGGAGGAACAGGGCCTGGGCCTTGCGCTCCTCCGGAGCGAGGCCGATCCCGGCGCGGATCGCGTCGGCCGGGCCGCGCAGGCGGATGCGGTCGCCGTCGATTCGGACGGTTCCGGATCGTAGGGGGAGGTCGCCGGCCAGGGCGAGGGCGAGTTCGGAGCGGCCGGCGCCGATGAGGCCGGCCAGGGCGACCACCTCGCCGGCGCGGACCTGGAGGCTGATGTCGTGCACGTCATTGGTGCTGAGGCCGTCGACCTCCAGCACCACGCGGTCACCGGCCACGTGCTGGCGCGCGAAGAGGCTGGACAGGTCACGGCCGACCATGAGGCGCACGAGTTCGCCCTCGCTGGTGGTCCTGGCGTCGACGGTGCCTGCGACGGTGCCGTCGCGCAGGACGGCGATCCGGTCGGCGAGCCGGAAGATCTCCTTCATGCGGTGGGAGACGTAGATGACGGCGATGCCCGCGTCGCGCAGCCGGCCGATGAGGGCGAACAGGGCGTCGACCTCGTGGTCGGAGAGCGAGGAGGTGGGCTCATCGAAGGCGATGGCCCGTGGCGCGGTGTCGCCGGTCAGGGCCCGCATGATCTCGACCAACTGCCGTTGGGCCGCGGTGAGTTCGGAGCCGAGGAGGTCGGGGCCGAGGACCTTGTCGAAGCCGAGGCGTTCGAGGTCGGAGGTGATCCGGCGGCGCAGTTCGGCCCGGTCGAGCCGTCGGCCCGTGCGTCGCGGTAGGGAGCCGGCGTAGACGTTCTCGGCGACGGAGACGTGCGGGATGATCTCCGGTTCCTGCGGGATGATCCGGATGCCGGCGCGCCTCGCGTCGGTCGGCGAGTCGAGGTCGAGGACCTGGCCGTCCAGCCTGATCCGGCCCTCGGTGGGCTGGTGGTCACCGGTGAGGATGCGCAGAAGGGTGGACTTTCCGGCGCCGTTCTCGCCCATGAGGGCGGTCACCTGACCGGGGGGGAAGTGCAGGGTGACGTCTCGCAGAGCCTGGACGGGGCCGAACCGCTTGGTGATCGATTCGGCCGCCAGCCCGGGCCCAGCCGTTGCGGTGCTGGGTGTGTTCATCCGGCTCAGCTGCACTTCGCGCCGGCGGACTGCCAGGTGGAGGCGTCGACCATCGTGGTCGGGGCGAACGCCTCGGCGGGCATCGGCTTGCCGTTCTTGAGGTTGTCGTACATGGTCTGCACGGCGAGGGCGCCGATGTCGCTGCCGTTGATGAACAGCGAGGCCTTCATGCCCGACGGTGCGCCCGGGCCCCAGTCCTTGCAAGCGAGGTAGGCGCCGAGGCCGACGCCGATGATGTTGTCGGGGCCGACGCCCGCGTTCTGCAGGGCCGTCACGCCGCCCTGCACGTTCTCGTCGTTGCAGCCCCAGACCACCCAGTGCTTGACGCCCGGGTTGGCGGTGATGGTCGCCGCGACCTTGTCCTGCGCACCGGTCGGGGTGTTGTCGGTGGCCACGTCGATGTTCTGCACGCTCGCGCCGGCGCCGCTGTTGAAGGCGTCCTTGGCGGCCTTCACACGGTCGCCGCAGACGGTGACGTCCTGCTTCGAGGCGGAGATGACGCGGGTGTCGGCGGCGTTCCAGCCGGCCTTCTTGAAGTCCTCGGCGGCGCGCTTGCCGACCTCGGCGCCCATCTGCTGGCCGGAGAAGCCGATCCGCGGGACCAGGTTGGCCTTGTCGCAGTTGGCCGGGGTGGGGCTGTTGGTGCAGACCTGGTCGTCGGAGGTGAGCAGGGCCACCTTGGCGTCCCGCGCGGTCTGCACCACCTGCGGACCCACCGCGGGGTCGGGAACCACGACGATCAGGCCGTTGGTCTTCTGCGCGATCGCGGACTGGACCTCGCTGACCGTCTTGTTCGCGTCGTTGCCCAGGTTGACCACCTTCAGGTCGATGCCGAGTTCGGCGGCCTTGGCCTTGGCACCGTTGGCCTCGTCGATGAAGTACTGCTGGTCGCCCTGCTTCTGCAGGTAGGTGAGGGAGACTTTCCCGGTGACCGGAGCGGCCGAGGCCGGGCCGGCGCCGCTCGACGAGGTCTGACCGGTCGAACAGGCCGTCAGACCAAGGACGACAGCCGCGCCCAGGACGGCGGCCGCACCACGGGTGCGCGTAGTGATCATTTCGAGCTCCTACCAGGGTGGGGGTGTTCAGGAAGCCGACTGGCCTTACGGGTGTGTGGTCCGGGAGCTGCGGCGGCTTCCGCCTCGCGCTGCCTGCTTGCCTGTCGTCCTGGGCTCGAATCCTGGGACCGGGCGACCAGGACTGTCAAGATATTTGCATAATTAATCAGAAGCGCTACGGTGGCGCCGTGACTGAGCAGACCTGTCGAAGATTCCAGGGCCGTGTCGCCCTGATCACCGGTGCCGCCAGCGGCATCGGCGCCGCCACCGCGCGGCGGCTGGCCGCCGAGGGCGCGGCCGTCATCGCCGTCGACATCGCCGACCCGGCCGGCCGGGCCGTGGTCGAGGCCATCACCGCCGAGGGCGGCCAGGCCGAGTACCGGCACGGCGACGTGACCCGCGCCGCGGTGTGGGACGAGCTGGCCGCGCACGTGCGCAGCCGCTACGGACGGCTGGACGTGCTGCACAGCAACGCCTACGCCGTGGTGGTCAAACCCGCCCACGAGCTGACCGAAGTCGAGTGGGACACCCAGCTCGCGGTCACCCTCAAGGCGACCTGGCTGGCGATCCGCGCCTTCGCCGGGACCCTGCGGGACAGCGAGGGCTCGGTGGTGCTCACCTCCTCGGTGCACGCGCTGGTCGGCCTGCCGGGGCACCCCGCGTACGCCGCCGCCAAGGGCGCCCTGTGCGCGATGGGCCGTCAACTCGCCGTCGAGTACGGCCCGCAGGTGCGGGTCAACACCATCGTGCCCGGGCCGATCATGACCGCGGCCTGGGACCGGGTGGACGAGGCCGGGCGGGCCGACAGCGTTGCCGAGACGGTCACCAAGCGCTTCGGCCGGCCCGAGGAGGTGGCGGCGGCCGTGGCCTTCCTCGCCTCCTCGGACGCCTCCTACGTCACCGGTGCGAACCTGGTGGTGGACGGCGGCTGGTCCGTCGTCAAGGCATCGTCGTGAACACTCACCTGATCGGCGCGCGGGCCACCGGCCCGCGCAGAACAACGGAAGGGGGACCGCGGTGAACAACCCGGTACGAGGCCTGCACAGGCAAGCCGTCGAGGTCATCGGCGAGCAGATCGTCCGCGGCACGTACGCCCCGGGCGACTCGCTCCACCCCGACCGGATCGAGCAGGAACTCGGAGTCAGCAAGACCGTCGTGCGTGAGGCGCTACGGGTCCTGGCGTCCAAGGGACTGATCGACTCCCGCCAGAAGCGCGGCACCTTCGTGCGACCGCGCTCCGACTGGAACCTGCTGGACAGCGACCTACTGCGCTGGCAGGGCCGGGGCATCCCCGACGAGGCCTTCCTCGACAACCTCGGCGAGGTCCGCGGCATCGTCGAACCGGCCGGGGCCCGGCTGGCCGCCGAACGCCGCGACGAGGCCGACCTCGCCGCGCTGGAGGACGCCCTCGACCTGATGGCCGCCGCTGGCAGCGACGCCCACGCCGCGGTCGAGGCCGATCTCGCCTTCCACCGCGCGCTGCTGGCCGCCGCCCACAACGAACTCCTCACCCGCATGGAGGTCGTGATCGAGGCCGGCCTGCGGGTGCGCGACCACATCGTGCACGGCGCCGACCACAGCGCCGACGCCGTCCCCGCCCACCGGGCCGTCCTGGACGCCGTCCGCGCCCGGGACGGCGAAGCGGCCGCCCGCGCCGTCGAGGAACTGCTCGCCCAGGCAGCCGCCGACCTCCACCAGCTGACCGTCGACGCCGAACGGGGAGAGACCGGATGAAGATCACATCACTGGAGACATTCCTCGTCGCTCCGCGCTGGCTGTTCCTGCGCATCGCCACCGACGAGGGGATCACCGGCTGGGGCGAACCCGTCGTGGAGGGCCGCGCCGAGACCGTCCAGGCCGCCGTCCACGAACTCGCCGACTACCTCGTCGGACAGGACCCGCTGCGCATCGAGCACCACTGGCAGATCCTCACCAAGGGCGGCTTCTACCGCGGCGGCCCGGTGCTCTCCAGCGCGGTCGCCGGCATCGACCAGGCCCTGTGGGACATCGCCGGCAAGACCCACGGCGTCCCCGTCCACCAACTGCTCGGCGGCCACGTCCGCGACCGGGTGCGAGTGTACGCCTGGATCGGCGGCGACAGCCCGGCCCATGTCGCCGAACTCGCCCAGGCCCAGATCGACGCCGGCTTCACCGCCGTCAAGATGAACGGCTCAGCGCAGCTGCGCCCCATCGACACCCCCGCCCAGACCCGGGCCGTCATCGACCGCGTCGCTGCCGTGCGCGAGGTCCTCGGCGACGAGCGCGACGTGGCGATCGACTTCCACGGCCGGATGTCCACCGCCATGTCCCGGCGGGTGCTGCCCCTGCTGGAACCCCTGCACCCGCTGTTCGTCGAGGAGCCCGTCCTCCCCGAACACTCCCGCGACCTGCGCCGCCTGGTGGACTCGACGTCCGTTCCACTGGCCGCGGGCGAACGGCTCTACTCCCGCTCGGACTTCCGCGACGTGCTCGCCACCGGCATCGCCGTCGCCCAGCCCGACCCGTCGCACGCCGGCGGCATCTCCGAGGTCCGGCGCATCGCGGCCCTGGCCGAGGTCCACGACGTCGCGATGGCCCCGCACTGCCCGCTCGGCCCGATCGCCCTCGCCGCCAGCCTCCAACTCGCTTTCTCCATACCGAACTTCCTCATCCAGGAACAGAGCCTCGGGATCCACTACAACCGCGGCAACGACCTGCTGGACTACCTGCTGGACCCCGAGCCGTTCCGCTTCACCGACGGCCACGCCGCCCGGCCCACCGGCCCCGGCCTGGGCATCGAGATCGACGAGGCCGCCGTGCGCCGCGCCGCCGAGACCGGACACCGCTGGCGTAACCCCGTCTGGCACCACACTGACGGGTCCTTCGCGGAATGGTGACCGACCTGCCCATCACCATCCGCACCGACCTGGCCCACGGCGGCCGGTGGACCTCGCTGCGAGCCGGCGAACGCGACTGGCTCTGGCACCGCCCCGACCCGGCCCGCGCCACCGTCCGCCCTGGGGACGCCTTCATCGACGCCGGCGGCCTGGAGGAGTGCATCCCGACCGTGCGCGGCACCCCCGACCACGGCGACGCCTGGTCCCGGCCCTGGCAACGCGACGGCGACGCAGACACCCTGGACTGCCCCGACTTCGTCCTGAGCCGACGCATCGACAGCGGACCGGTGGTGCTGCGCATCGACTACGAGCTGCACGCCGACCCGGGCTACCGATTCCTGTGGGCAGCCCACGCCCTGCTCGACGTCACCCCGGACGCCCGGCTGGCCGCACCCGACGCCACGCCGACCCGGCTCTTCCCCGAGGCGGCCGAGCTGCTGGCCCAGCCCTGGCCGGACGGCGCCCACCACCTCACCGGACCGTGGCCGGCGCCGCGCGGCCTGCGGCTGGACCGGCTCGGCCCCGACGACGGCACCGCGGTCGGCGCGATCCTCACCGACTGCGCGAGCGTGACGGTCACCGACGGCCCCGACACGCTCACCTTCTCCCTGCACGCCGACGCCGACGTCCCGGTCTCCGTCGCCCTCTGGCGCAACCTGCGCGGCTTCCCCACGTCGGCCCCCTATCGCAGCATCGGGGTCGAGCCGATGCTCGGCTCCGTCTTCGACCTCGCCGAGGCCGGGCCGGGAGACGCCGCACAGGTGCCGCCCGGCGGGGTACTGCGCTGGCACCTCGACATCACCGCGACCAGCACCCGCACCGACTGACCGACAAGGGCCTCCCCCATGCACCTGACCGAACTGCCGTACCGGACCCTGGCCATCGTGCGCGGCACCAACCGCGACGCGGCGCTGCGCACCGTGCTCGTCCTCGCCGAAGAGGGCATCACCGCCGCCGAAGTGTCGCTGACGACCCCCGACGCACTGTGGGTGATCGAGCAGGCCCGCCGCGAACTCGGCCCGCACGCCACGCTCGGCGCCGGCACCGTGCTGACCGGCGAGGACGCCGCCCGCGCCGCCGACGCCGGCGCGAGCTTCCTCGTCACTCCCGGCCTCGGCGACTACCTGCGCCGCACCACTTCGGAACTGCCCTTGCTGATCGGCGCGCTGACGCCAAGCGAGGTGATCGCCGCGAAGGAGCACGGAGCGCTCGCCGTCAAGCTCTTCCCCGCCTCCCTGGGCGACCCCGGCTACCTGAAGGCCCTTCGGGACCCTTTCCCCGGCGTGCCGTTCATCCCCGTCGGCGGTGTTGACGCCGCCCTGGCGCTCACCTACCTCGCAGCCGGCGCGGTCGCCGTGGGCGTCGGCTCACCGCTGGTCGGCGACGCCGCCAGCGGCGGAGACCTGAACGCCCTTCGTGCGCGCGCCGCCGGCTGGCGCACCGCCCTGACCGAGGAGATAGCGGCATGACCAGCTCGCCACCGCTCGAAGTCGTCACCATCGGCGAGACCATGGCCGCCCTACGGGCCACCGGCCCGGTCAGGCTCGGCGCCCCGATGCAGCTCTCCATCGCCGGCGCCGAGGCCAACGTCGCCATCGGCCTGGCCAGGCTCGGACACCGCACCGGCTGGGTCGGACGGGTCGGCGACGACGAGTTCGGCGCGCTCGTCCTGCGCACACTGCGCGCGGAGCAGGTCGACGTCAGCCACGTTCGGTTCGACACCGAGGGCCGGCCCACCGGTCTGTTGGCCCGCGAGGACCGCATCGCTGATCTGGTCAGCGTCACCTACTACCGCTCGGGATCGGCCGGCTCGGCCCTCCGGTCCTCGGACGTCCTGCTCGCCCTGAGCCCCGGTGTTCGCATCCTGCACCTCACCGGGATCACCCCCGCGCTGAGCCCCGAGGCGGCCGAAGCCGTCCACGCGGCGGCCGCCAGGGCCGGCGAACTCGGCATCACCGTCTGCCTCGACGTCAACTACCGTGCCCGCCTGTGGTCACCGGCCCAGGCCCGCGACGCCCTGCTCCCACTGGCCCGGCTCGCCGACGTACTGGTCGCCTCCGCCGACGAACTGCACCTGGTCTCCGAGGACCCGGACCTGCCCGAGGGCGACGCGATCGACGCGCTGCTCGCCCAGGGGCGCGGAGAGGTGGTGATCACCCGCGGCGGCGACGGCGCGAGCGCCAGCACCGCCCAGGGCACCGTCAGCATGCCCGCACGCCGGGTGCCCGTCGTCGATGTCGTCGGCGCCGGCGACGCGTTCGTCGCGGGCTACCTCTCCGGCCTGCTCGACGGACTCGACGTCGAACGCCGCCTCCACCGGGCCACCACCACCGGCGCCTTCGCCGTCACCTCGCGCGGCGACTGGGAGGGCCTGCCCACCCGACGCGACCTCGCGCTCCTCGACCAGCCCGCCGGCACCACCCTGCGCTAGCCCTCCCGGAGAGTCCGATGTCCTTCTCAAGCAACCTGCCCGGCCAGGTCGAAGTCTGGGCCGCCGGGGAACACGAACTCGCCGAAGGCGCCCGCTGGATCAACGGACGGCTCGTCTACGTCGACATCCTCGCCGGCCGCCTCCTCGAAGTCCCCGACCTCACAGGGCCGCGAACTCCGCGCGAGATCGCTCGCCTCGACGTCCCGCTCGGCGCCGTCGCGCCGGTCGGCGGCCGCCCCGGACACTGGATCGCCGCCGCCGGCACCGGCATCGCGCTGCTCGGCCCTGACGGCGGCCTGGAATGGCTCGCCCGCCCCGAAGACCGGTCCCCCGTCCGCACCAGGATGAACGACGGCGTCTGCGACCCGCAGGGCCGCTTCTGGGCCGGCAGCATGCCCTACGACGGCACCGCCGGCGCCGGGTCGCTCTACCGCACCGACCACGACAGCTCCGTGCACCGCGTCCTCGACGGCATGACGATCGTCAACGGCCCTGCCTTCAACAGCACGGGCGACCTCCTCTACGTCGCCGACAGCGCGGCCGGCACCATCCACCGCTACACCCTCGACCCCGAGGGCAATCCGACCGACCACGAGGAGTTCGTCCGCACTGCGGCCGGCGGCTCCCCGGACGGCATGACCGTCGACACCGACGGCTGCCTCTGGGTGGCGATCTGGGGCCTCGGCGCGGTCCACCAGTACCACCCCGACGGCACCCACCTGACGACCCTGCGCCTCCCCGCCCGCCAGCCCACCTCCGTCTGCCTCACTCCGACCGGCGGCCACCTGCTGATCACCACCGCCCGCCACGGCCTCGACCACCCGGCCGGTCCGGACGGATCCGTGCTCCGCGCTCCGGTCGCCGCAGCTGCCCCGCCCGCCCACGCCTACCGGCAGGAATAGCCACAGCCGACCGGCAGGACGGGGCCCGCGGCATCGGCGTTGCACCGCTCGACCGCGCGACCTCGGACAGCGTCCGCGCTGGCCCGACCTCGGAAGGGCAACGGCTGAGGAACAGCGCTTCGGCGTCGAGCAGACGGTCAGGGACTGGACGACCGCGCCGTGCGGCTGTCCCATCCACGCACCAGCACCATGTCAAATGGCATGAGGGTTTTTGTTCGGACGGTTCAGAGATAGGTATCCAGCCCCCCCGGCAATTGTCTAGACATCAGCCCACGGCTGATTGTGCTGCCGACCTGGCGTCCTCCCTCGACTGACCGTCACCATCCGCCGTTCCGGGAGGGCCATGACGGTGTATTGGTCGCGGTGGTTGGTGGGTGCACTGCCGTCGCAATTCGTTCGAACTTGTTGACTCTTGATTATTTGACCCTCATATTGAGCAGGACTGAACCCAATCCCCCGCCCTCATCCTTACCCCTGGAGTTCCCCCCATGGGTCGCAGCGTCATGTCCGCAGGATTCCGTACCGCCTTCGGGGCGGCCCTGCTCCTTCTCGGCTGTACCGCTCTCGGCACGCCGGCTGCCGCCGAAGCCGCCGCCCCCGTCCGGGCTGCGGCCACTCCTGCCCCTGCCACGGCCGTGGCGCTCAGTGGCATCAAGCCCGGTCTGGCCTTCGACGGTGTCGGGGCCATCTCGGGCGGTGGTGGCAACTCCCGTCTGCTGGTGGACTATCCGGAGCCGCAGCGCAGCCAGCTGCTCGACTACCTGTTCAAGCCCGGCTACGGCGCCTCGCTGCAGGTACTCAAGCTGGAGATCGGTGGTGACACCAACTCCACCGACGGCGCCGAACCCAGCATCGAGCACACCCGCGGCAGCGTCGACTGCCACCAGGGCTACGAGTGGTGGCTGGCCGAGCAGGCCAAGGCCCGCAACCCCGACATCACGTTCTACGGCCTGTCCTGGGGCGCCCCCGGCTGGATCGGCAACACCGGCAGCGGCGGCAACTTCTGGTCCCAGGACACCATCGACTACCTGATGTCCTGGATGGGCTGCGCCTCCCAGCACCACCTGAACGTCTCCTACCTGGGCGGCTGGAACGAGCGCGGCTACGACAAGACCTGGTACGAGAACCTCAAGTCGGCGCTCATCTCGCACGGTTACTCCGGTACCAAGGTGGTCGCCGCCGACGACGGCTGGGACGTGGCCGACGCCATGACCACCGACCCGGCCTTCAAGAACGCCGTCGACATCGTCGGCGTCCACTACCCGTGCGGCTACCTCGGCTCGTTCAGCTCCTGCCCGAGCACCGCCAACGCCCAGGCGCTCGGCAAGCCGCTGTGGGCTAGCGAGAACGGCTCCGAGGACGCCAACGACGGCGCCCCCTCCGTCGCCCGTGCGATCAACCGCGACTACCTCGACGGCAAGATGACCTCGTTCATCAACTGGCCGGTCATCGCCGCGCTCTACCCCAACCTGTTCTTCTCCACCGACGGCATGTCGATCGCCAACCAGCCCTGGTCCGGCAACTACACGATCGGCAAGACCACCTGGGTCACCGCGCACACCACCCAGTTCGCCCAGCCCGGTTGGCGCTACATCGACTCGGCCAGCGGCTATCTCGGCGGCAACCGAGCCAACGGCAGCTACGTGACGCTGAAGCGGGCCGGCGGCAAGGACTACAGCACGGTCATCGAGACGATTGACGCCACCACCGCACAGACCGCGAACTTCACCGTCTCCGGCGGCCTGTCCACCGGGCAGGTCCACGTCTGGGCCACCAACCTCAACTCCACCGACCCGGCTGCCTGGTTCGTCCACCAGCAGGACGTCACCCCCAGCGGCGGCAAGTACACGCTCACCCTCCAGCCGGGTTACGTCTACACCGTGACCACCACGACCGGTCAGGGCAAGGGCACCGCCACCGCGCCGGCCGCCGCACCGCTCAAGCTGCCCTACGCGGACGGCTTCGAGACGCCGGCCACCACCACCTCGCCCAAGTACTTCACCGACATGAACGGCGCCTTCCAGACCGTCGCCTGCGGCGGAGGCCGCACCGGCAGCTGCCTGCGCCAGATGGCCCCCACCACGCCGATCCGCTGGACCAACGAGCCCTACGACGCGCCGTACACCTTCATGGGCGACGGCAGTTGGTCCAACTACACGGTCAGCGCCGACACCATGTTCGAGCAGGCGAGCACCGTCGAACTGCTCGGCCGGGTCAACCAGCAGGGCCGCAACAACAACGGCCTGAACGCCTACCACCTGCGGGTCAGCGACACCGGCGCCTGGTCCATCGACAAGAGCGACACCAGCTGGAAATTCACCACCCTGGCCAGCGGCACCACCAAGGCGCTGGGCACCGGCAGCTGGCACACCGTCAGCCTCACTCTGCAGGGCAGCACGCTGACCGCGACCATCGACGGCACCGCGGTGGGCGGCGCCACCGACGCGAGCTTCACCAACGGCCAGGCCGGCCTCGGCGTGACCGGCTACCAGACCGACCAGTTTGACAACTTCGCCCTCACCCCGGGCACGCCCGGCACCCAGACCGGCGCGGTCACCTCCGCCCTGCCCGGCAAGTGCCTGGACGACAACGGCGACTTCACCGCCAACGGCACCGCCGTGCAGCTCTGGGACTGCAACGGCGGCGCCTCCCAGGTGTGGACCTGGTCCAACGGCACCCTCACCCACGACGGCAAGTGCCTCGACGCCACCGGTCAGGGCACCGCCAACGGCACCCTGATGGAGCTCTGGGACTGCAACGGCGGCACCAACCAGCAGTGGACGCCGCAGAGCGACGGCACCCTGAAGGGCACCCAGTCCGGCCGCTGCCTGGACGACCCGGCCGCCACCCTCACCAACGGCACCCAGGTGGAGCTGTGGGACTGCAACGGCGGCAGCAACCAGCGGTGGACGCTGCCGTAACCACGACCGGCGGACCGGGCGGGTTCGCGTCACCCGCCCGGTCCGCCGGTCGTCACCGCACAGCACCTGACCCCCACCCCCGACCTGGAGTGACCTTCGTGCGTAGACCATCCCTCGCACCGCGAACCGGGGCCTTGCTCGCGGCGCTGGCCCTGGGCCTCGCCACCGCCATCACCGCCACCCCGGCGTCGGCCGCCCCGAGCGCCGCCACCGCGCCCGCGCTCGCGGCTGCGCAGACCATCACGATCGACGGCACCTCGACCGGCCGGTCCTTCGACGGCCTCGGGGCGATCAGCGGCGGCGGAGCCACCTCGCGTCTGCTGGTCGACTACCCCGAGCCGCAGCGCAGCCAGATACTGGACTACCTGTTCAAGCCCGGCTACGGCGCCTCGCTGCAGACGCTCAAGGTGGAGATCGGCGGCGACGCCAACTCCAGCGAGGGCCCTGAGCCCTCCCACATGCGCGCCCCCACCGAGGTCGACTGCAACCGCGGCTACGAGTGGTGGATCATGGAGCAGGCCAAGGCCCGCAACCCGAACATCACGTTCTACGGCCTGGAGTGGGCCGCGCCGGGCTGGCTGAACGGCGGCATCTGGTCCCAGGACAACATCACCTACATCCAGTCCTGGCTCGGCTGCGCGAAGAGCCACGGGCTGAACATCGGCTACCTGGGCGGCTGGAACGAGAACGGCTACGACAAGGCCTGGTTCGAGAAGCTCCGGAGCTCCCTCGACAGCAGCGGCCACACCGCCACCAAACTGGTCGCCTCGGACAACGACGACTCCAACTGGTCGGTGGCCGCCGACCTGGCGAGCGACCCGGCGTTCGCCAAGGCCGTCGGCGTGGTCGGCGTGCACGGCCTGTGCTGGCACTCGACCCCCGCCTACACCGACTGCCCGGGGAGCAGCACGGCGACCGGTCTGGGCAAGCCGCTCTGGGTTTCCGAGGACGACAACGACAGCGGTTCCCAGGACCCGTCCGCGCTGGCCCGCAACCTCGACCGCGAGTACCTCGACGCCAAGGTGACCGCGGACCTCAAGTGGAACCTGGTCACCTCCTACCCGTCGGACGTGCCGTGGTCGAACGCCGGCCTGCTGCAGGCCGACCAGCCCTGGTCGGGCAACTACCAGGTGGGCCGCGACATCTGGGTGATGGCCCACACCACGCAGTTCGCCAAGCCTGGCTGGAAGTACCTGGACGGCGCCTCCGGCTACCTGCCCGGCACCGGCATCAACAGCGACCCGCACAGCGGAAGTTACGTCACCCTGAAGTCCGGCAAGGACTACAGCACCGTCATCGAGACCACCGACGCCGCGACCGCGACCACCGTCAACGTCAAGGTCGCCGGCGGTCTTTCGAACGGTACGGTGCACGTCTGGGCCACCAACATGAACAGCACCGACCCGGCGCAGTGGTTCGTCCACACCCAGGACGTCACCCCCCGCGCCGGCACGTACACGCTGACCCTGCAGCCGGGTTACGTGTACACCGTGACCACCACCACCGGCCAGGGCAAGGGCACCGCCACCGCACCCGCGGCGAAGACCTTCCCGCTGCCCTACCAGGCCGACCTGAGCGGCTACCAGAGCGGCGCGACCGCCAAGTACTTCCACGACTGGGCCGGTGCGTTCGAGACCGCGCCCTGCCCGGCCGGCGCCGGCACCCCGATGTGCCTGCGCCAGGTCATCACCCAGGCCCCGCTGCCCTGGCACTCGGACATGAACTACACACCGGCCACCCTGCTGGGCGACCCGAAGTGGAACAACTACCAGGCCGGCACGGACGTGAACCTCGAACAGTCCGGCAGCTCCGTCGAACTGCTCGGCCGCATCGACCACATCGACCACGACCGCTCCGCCTACCACCTGAAGATCGATGACACCGGCACCTGGACGCTCTTCACCGAGGACCGCTCCAGCACCGACACCGTCCTGGCCACCGGCCACTACTCCGGTGCCGGCGCCGGGACCTGGCACAACCTCACGCTCGCGATGACCGGCGACTCGATCACCGCCTCCATCGACCACGCGCAGGTCGCTTCGGTCATGGACAGCAGCCACCTGGTCGGCCAGATCGGCCTGGCGGTGGGCGGCTTCCAGCACGCCGACTTCGCCAATGTCGCCATCACCCCGCTCGCCGGCCCGACGGCCACCACCGTCACCAACGTCAACAGCGGCAAGTGCCTCGACGTGACCGGTGCCTCGACCACCGACGGCGCGCAGGTGCTCCAGTGGACCTGCGGCAGCGGCAAGACCAACCAGCAGTGGCTGCTCCAGCCGGTGACGGGCTCCAGTGCGGTGCAGGTGGTGTCCGTCAACAGCGGCAAGTGCCTGGACGTCACCGGTGCCTCCGCCGACGACGGCGCGCAGGTGCTTCAGTGGACCTGCGGCAGCGGCAAGACCAACCAGCAGTGGCAGCTGCAGCCGGTGACGGGCTCCAGTGCGGTGCAGGTGGTGTCCGTCAACAGCGGCAAGTGCCTCGACGTGACCGGTGCCTCCGCCGACGACGGCGCCCTGGCCGTGCAATGGACCTGCGGCACCGGCAAGACGAACCAGCAGTGGACGACCACTCAATAGTCCTAGCCCGACCGTGGCCGGCTTTTCGTCGGTAATTCGGCCGGAAATCCGATCGCACGATCAGCGCCGCGCGGGCACTTTCCCGAAATGGTCCGCCAGCCATACACGAATATCCCAAGCCGTGTCGCCCGCAAGGGCGGCACGGCTTGGCGCTGCTCTTGCCGGAAACCTCATCCGCCCTGTTCAGGCCGCGGGTTGGTACTCGTGGAGGATGCCGCCGAGTCGGTCGGTTCGGCGTATGTCGAGGCGGGCGACCTGCTCTGGATCGGCGATCGGTTCGGGGAGCGGGTGGAGCGGGCGGGCGTTGGCGATGCCCTGGTGTGGCCTGTGGTCGTTGTAGAACTTCTCGGACTCGCGCAGGGCGTGAAGCAGGTGCCGCTCGTTCCAGATCAATGTCCGGTCCAGCAGCTCACGGCGGCAAGTCTGTACCCACCGCTCCATGACCGAGTTCATTCTCGGCATCCGGGGGCCGTCGATGAATTAGTGGTGCGTGTCGTGTCAACTCTTCGTTGACGTCGCGTGCATGACGTATCTGGCGAGTCCGCAGGGGTCGATGAGACGGACGGGGAGAGGTTCGCTTTGGTGCCCGTGCTGCTGGAGCAGGGGTCTGATCTGCTGGAGGAGGGTGCGCATCTGGTTTTCGCCGATGCGGAAGAGGTAGGCGGTCAGTGAGCAGGGCAGGCCGCGCTGGTCCAGGACGGCGGCCCAGATGATGTTCTCGGCGGTGAGTTTGCGGTGGGGGGCCGCTGTTTCGGGGGGAGTGCGTCGAGCATCTCGCGGATCTTGGCGACGAGATGGTCGAGGGCCTGGCGGGTGAGGCCGGTCAGGATGGGGTGGGTGGTCAGGGCCGCGTCGAAGGTGTGGGCCGCGCGGGGGTGGGAGCGGCGTCCGGGCGGCTGCAGCGGCACCGTGGGGACACCGGGCTGGGGTGGGACGGTGTAGTTCCACTCGCCGTGGAACTGGTCGGGGTTCACGGTCAGCGCGGCGGCGTGCTGGGCGTCGATCTCGACTCCGGTGGGGTAGGAGTCGCTGTCGAGGCGGGCGGTGACGCGCAGTCCGGTCGCGGTGGTGGTGGCAGCGATCAGGTTCAGTGCCACGTCGAAGCTGGTCAGCGCGGGCACGCCAGTTCATGGAGATGAAGGAGAACAGGCGGTGCTCGACCCGGTTCCACTTCGATGTTCCCGGCGGCAGGTGGCACACGGTGATCTTCAGGCCGGTCTGGGTGGCCAGCACGGCGAGGTTGGCCTTCCATGCTCTGGCGCGGGAGCTGTTGGAGCCGCCGCAGTCGGCGGTGACCAGCAGCCGCCGCGCGGTGGGGTAGGCGGTGCGGCCCTCCTCGGTCCACCAGCGGCGCAGGGCGGCGACCGCGAACGCGGCGGTGTCGTGGTCGGTTCCGACCACGATGAAGCCGGTGTTGCGGCCCACGTCGTAGATGCCGTAGGGGATCGCGGTGCCGGTCGTCTGGGTGGGGAAGTCGTGGTCGAGGACCTTCACCGGCGCGCCGGGCGGGGCCCATTCCCGCCCTGCCTGCGCGAACAGCCCGATCTGCTCTTTCTTCTTGGCATCCACGCTGATCACCGGGTCCCCGGCGTCCAAGAACTCCCGCACCTTGTCGTTGAGGTGCCGGAACTGGGCGTCGCGGTCCGGGTGCGAGCTGCCGGCCAGGACTCCGGCGTTGCCGCGCAGGCTGAACCCGGCCTCCTTCAGCAGCGCGGCGACGGTGTCCCGCCCCACCGCATGTCCCTGGGCGGCGAGTTCCTCCGCCAGATGGCGCAGGGACTTCGTGGTCCAGGTCAGCGGCCCTATCGGGTCGCCCTGTGTATGGTCCTCGACCAGGGCCGTCAGTGCGCCACGCAGCCCGGGGTCCTTCTCGGCTGCGGACGGGCGCCCCGCGCCGGGGCACCGTACCCGGCTGTCCGCCTGGGCATCCTCCTCCAGGTCGGCCAGTCCCCGGCGGATGCAGCTCTTGGAGACCATGGCCGCCGCGGCGACCGCGGCGATCCCGCCGTGACCGAGCTGACGGGCCTCCGCCGCGTACAGTAGCCGACGCTGACGCTCGTTCAGATGCGGGGTCACCGCCTCCAGTTTCGTCCGTAACGGACCGATCAGCTCATCGAAACGCCCCATACCAGACCAACGAGTCGAAGTCCTGGAAGTGACCAGTAGATTCCCGACGGCCCCGTCGAGGCGTGCGTCAGCGGGGCGGAGGACGGCGGTCGGCCCGCAGACGCTCCGCTCCGTCCGAGCCCGCGTCCTGGAGCGTGTCGTCCGTGCTCATGACCTGGGGCACCGCGACCAGGAGCTCGTAGAGGAAGTCGTGGAAGCCTTCCGGAGTCGGCGCCGTGTGGTTCAGCGGGTACACCCCGAACTGCAGGTAGTGCACGGTCTTGCGCATCATCTGGGCCGGTGAGCAGACGGAGACGAGCGTGCCGAAGTCCCCGTCCTTGAAGTACGAGGCGGCGACAAAGCACTCGTCCGCCGAACCGTAGACGCCGGCGTCGCCCTTGTACCGCTCGTTGAGGTCGTCGCCGTGGACGGCCGAGGACGGGATGCCGAGCTTTCCCAGGAAGTCCCCGCCCGCCCGGCTGAGGCTGCTCTCGTCCTCGACCCCGAGGTGCCGGTGGCGGCTGCCGGGCACGTAGATCTCCACCGGTCGACCGGTGTCCGCGTACTCCTGGAAGAGCTCGTGGCCGCGACGCAGCCGGGCTGCGAACTCCTCGCCGGGCGTGGCCCGGTCGACCAGCGGGTGCTGGGCCGCGACCTCGATCAGCACACCCGGCAGGTGCTGCCGTTCCCGCATGAAGGCCTGGGCCGTGGAGAGCCGGTTGCGCCACCGGTTCGCCGCAGCGGGGGAGAGGGCCACCGTGTCCCACAGGTCCATCGCAGTCCGCCTCACGAGATCGTCCTCACTTCGCCACGCTCCCCGACGATGGCCCAGGTCCGATCGAAGTGCTTCCAGCAGGCGTCGATCAGACCGAAGTCCGGGGTCCCGCGGAGTTCCAGGGACGGGGTCTCCGGGGCCCTCGCCGGCGGCAGGGTCAGCGTGACCCATCCCCAGGCCCGGTCGCAGAGAATCATCGTGGACCGCAAGTGGGTGGTGAAGAAGCCGATTTCGACCGATCCGGCGGCCGTACTGCGCGCCCCGGCCTCACGGACGATCGCCCGCAGCCGTGCCTCGACCTCGCGCACCTCGGCCGTGATCGGCGAGCGCTGGTCCCACAGCGACTCGGACTCGTCGACGTCGGCGAGGAACTGCCCGTCGGGGAGCGGTACCAGGACGCGGATCCGCGCGCCGGCGGCGAGTGCCTTTGTCAGGTAGGGCGTCTGGATCTCGATCAGCCGCTTCCCGCTGGTGGACATGATCCCGATCGACGAGGCCTTCCCGAGGTTCTCGCTCAGGGCGTTGCCGGCCTGCCCGTCCACGCTGATCCGAACCACCCCGATCTGCGTTCCCGGGGCCACCAGGTTCTGCCACTCGGCGGAGAAGGTGTGAGCGGTCGAGTTACCCTTGACCCAGCCGGGCTGGGGATTGTGCCGGACCGCCAGCCGCAGCGACCGGGTGACGCCGTTCCTCAGGTCCGCGGTCGTGCGCCACGGCTTCCAGAGGCGTTCGGTCCGTACCTTCTCCCGGAAGACCTCGAGCCGCTCCATGTCTTCCGGTGTCGGCTGCCAGCTGTCGGTGTGCAACTCGACCGGGTTGGCGTGGACGAAGACCAGGATCGGCTTGCCCAGGGAGCGGGCGTGGTCGTACTCCCGCTCTGTGAAACCAACTTCGCCTCCGGCGAGGTCGCCGTAGCGCGCCCCGAGGATGAGGACGAGGTAGTCGCAGTCGTTGATCACCCGCTCTACGACCTCCCAAGCGCCCTCCGACCGGGCGTCGAAGAGCTCCATGCCGGAGGGGATGTACCCCTCCTTGACGAGTTCGTCGATGACGGCTTCGCGGTGCCGTTTGAGGTCAAGGCTGGTCGAGCTCACGAACACCTGGTAACGGCGCTCGTCCTGGACGATCGTTACCGGGGGTGCCGTGCCGGTCGGCACCGGGGTACCGGTGTGCGGGTCGGGCTCCGCTGTCCCGTAGTAGTTGAAGTTGTTCGTCACAGAGCTGCGCGGTCCGATGGCATTGCCGGCCACATCGGCGCCGGCCCCGACCCCGCCGCCGCGGACCTCCACGTGCTCGGTCGGCTGCTCGGGTTCGGAAGGATCCTGCTTCCCGCGCCGCCGGAAGCGCGACCCCGGCATCAGCCGGCCACCTCGCCGCCCTGGCCCAGCGCGTTGCCGGCGACGTCGCCCCCGGCGGCCACCGCGCCCTCGCCCTGGGCGAAGACGGCTCTCGTCGGACCGGACACGGAGCGCGGGGCCCGGGGTGCGCCGGCGACCCTGCTGTCGGCGCCGATCGCGTTACCGGTCACGCTTCCTCCGGCGGCGACCGCGCCGCGCCCGTCGGCCCGGACGGCGCTGCCCGCGGCCTGTCCGTCCCGCCGCAGCGCGTACACCGAGGCGACGAGCCCGGCGAGCCCGACGACCGCTCCGACGACGGCACTCGCGAGCTCGGCCCCGGCGGCGTCCCCGAGGGTCGCCCACAGTGCGAGCGCGACCGCAACGCTGCTACTCGCCAAGGCCGTTGACCAAAAGAGCAGACGCATGTTCGATGCCCCCTCACACCAAGAACCCGGTAGGACCTTGGTACCCGGCCATTGGTCACACCACGCGCCGGTCGTCCGGCCGGTCTCCGTCCGGGCCTTGTATCCGTCGTGTATCAGCGAGCGCCGGCTCTTCCGGGGCCGCCCGGCGCACCCGTGCGAAGTGCTCCGCCGGCACGTGCTCGTGGGGCAGCGCCGTGCCGTTGCAGGAGCGGTGCGGCGTCGACGCGCTCGGGTGCAGCCGCTTGGCCGGCGTTCCGTAGCTCGGGCCCGAGCGGGCCTTGAGTTCGCGTGCCAACCGCGCGAGCTCCTCCGTCTCCGCGGCCCCCGTGCCCTCCGGCATCCGTCCCCGCCGTACCCCCGGCGTCCCATTCCGGCGTTCCAGGCTCTTCCCGTACCAGCTGGTCAGAGCCTCTTTCGCCGTCCCAGCATTCCTGTCCTGGCGCCAGGCGTGGCGGCTGGGACGGTTCGCTCAGCAGGCTTCGGTCGTCCGATCGACGCACCACCTGGGCACATGCAGAAAGGGGCACGACCGCATGTCCGTCCGCACCTCCCGCACCCGCTTGTTCACCGCTGGCGCGAGCGTCGCGCTCGCCGCCTTCTCGATCGCCGCGTGCAGCGACAACGGAGACATCAGGACGGCAACCGGCCCGTCGCTCAGGGCCACCGTGCCCGCCTCGGCGCCCGCCATTTCGACGACCCCCGCTCCGACGGCCTCCTCGATGTCCACCGTCCCGTCCGCCGGCACTGGCGGCAGCACCCGCAACGCCCCGGACACCGCACCCGCGTCCACCGGTTCGAAGCCCGCCGCGAACACACCGCACCGAAGGCCCCCGCAGCCGCCGAGCCGGCCCCCTGCCAGGGCATCCAGGCCCAGCGCCGCCACTACCGGCTGATCCGCCGGCACGGCTGGCAGGACGTCGGCCGGGCGATGGACGACGCTCTGCGGATCTGCGGCACGTGGTGGGACAACCGGCGCTTCACCCAGGCCCTGGACCGCCGCCGATCCGCCTTGCGCGGCCCGGCCTAGGCCGGTCACGGCCAGAGCGTCACCCTCGCGGCCTGCAGCTATCCCGAGGTCGTCGCGCTGGCTGACCTCTTCCTGACACCCGCCCTGCGGGCGCTGCCGTTCACCGGCGGCACCGGTGACTACCGGCGCTTCGTCCAGGAGGTTCGCGACCGCGCCGCCCTCGGCTACTGGGACGACAAGATCGCCTCCAACGACCCTCTCACCCTCTGGATCGAGGCCGAGCACCACCACCACACCCACGCGGGAGCCCGATGACCCGAAACAACCGCCGGCTCGACTCCCCGGTGGTCGAACGCGCCGACGGCCCGATGACCGTTGGCTATGTCCGCACCGTGATCGGCCCAGCCCGGTCACCCAGATCAGCACGCTCCTCGCGGCCGGCGCCGCCGAGAAGGACATCTACGTCGAGCGCGCCAACGGCCACAAATCAGCCTGGCCCGAGCACGACCTGCTGTTGCCCCGCCTCCGGGCCGGCGACACCCTCAAGATCACGCGCCTGGACCGACTCTTCTACTCCGTCCAGAACCTGGTCGTCCTGGGCACCGGCCTCCGCAACCGCGGCGTCCGCCTCCAGCGGCAGATCGACAGCGAAAGCCTCGACGGCCGCGACCTCTTCGGCATGCTCGCCATCCTCGCCGATCTCAACGTGCAGTTCGTCGCCGCGAACACCAACGACGGCCTCGCTTCCGCCCGAGTCCGTGGGCGCATCGGCGGCTGTCCTTCCAAGCTCACCGACCACCAGGTTCAGGACCTCATCCAGCAGCACGCTGACGGCGCCCGCGTTCCCGCCCTGGCCAAGAAGTTCAAGGTCTCCCAGTCGACGGTCTATCGACTCCTCAACCTCTCCCACCTCGAAACGCAGATCAGCGGCAACCGAAGCTGAGACGCCCGGCACCAAACCCGCCTGAGCGACAACGAGATGTGAGACCAGCGAGGCCATCCGGTCTCACGACCCGTTACATCAGCCCAGTTCAGGCACCATGCAAACGGCAAAGATCAAATGAGACGGGACATCGATTGTCCCGTCTCACCCACCGAGCCGACAGCGAGGCCACGCACTGGCAGAGCCTTCTCTGCAGAGACCCCTATGCAGAGGAGACTCTGCATCTTACGCTGTTGGCATGTCCGACGAACCCGAACGCACATCACAGCCCGCCAAGCCCACCCGGCGCCTCGATGCGCGCAGCCTGCGGGGGCTGGCCCATCCGCTGCGGATGAACATCTTTGAACTGCTCAGTCTGGACGGCCCTGCAACCGCCACCAGGCTCGCCGAACGCCTCGGGGAGAACACCGGCACCATCAGTTGGCACTTACGCCACCTCGCCGAGCACGGCTTCATCGTGGAGGAAACCGGACGGGGCACGAAACGCGAGCGCTGGTGGAGAAGGGTCGACGTCTCGAATGAGCTGAACACTGCCGATTTCCGCGACGATCCCGACACCCGGGGCGCGCTGTCGGTCTATTTGCACGAACTGCTGCAGCAGTACTTCAGCCGGGTCGTGAACTACATCAGCGAGGACTGGGACGACAGGTGGCGGAGCGCCGGCACCGTCTCGGACTGGAGTGACCTGCGGATGACCCCGAAGCAGCTGGAGGCGCTCAACGCGGAGCTGATGGCTGTCATCGCCCGCCATACCCCTGCTCCGGACGCAGAGCCCGCCCCGGACGCGCTTCCTGTCGTCGTGCAGCTCCAGTCCTTCCCCCGCAAGGAGCGTGGCTCCGCATGAGCTACGGCATACGCGGTGGCCTCCTGCGTCGCCACCGCGACTTCCGCCTGCTGTGGTGCGGCGAGACCGCCGGCAAGTTCGGCGCGTCCGTCACCGGGGTGGCGATGCCACTGGTCGCCGTCTCCATCCTGCACGTCAGTACGTTCGAGGTCGGCCTGCTGAGCGCCGCCGCCTGGGCCCCTTGGCTGATCATCGGTCTCCCGGTCGGTGTCTGGGTGGACCGGCTGCGACGCAGACCGATCATGCTGGCCGCCGCCGCGGTCTCCGTCGTACTCTTCGCCAGCGTCCCGGTCACCGCATGGTCCGGCCAGCTGAGTATCGGACTACTGCTGGCCGTCGCCCTGCTGACAGGCACGGCAGCGGTGTTCTTCCAAACCGCCTACAGCGCCTATCTCCCCAGCATTCTGGAACCCGATGACCAGCCCGAAGGCAACGCCAAACTGCACGGCAGCGCATCCGCCGCGCAGATTGCCGGGCTCGGCTCCGGTGGCCTGATCGCACAGTTGGCAGGTGCGGTGAACGGGATGTTCGCCAACGCCGCGACATTCCTCGTCTCCCTCCTGTGCCTCGCGGGCATCCGGCACCGCGAGCCACGCATCACCAGAACCGAACATCGCCCCACTTCACTGATCAGTGAAGTCCGCGAAGGCCTGCGGCTGATCGCCGTCGACCCCTGGTTTCGCACGTTCACACTCTTCGGGGCCGCCTCCAACCTGGCTCTTATGGGATACCAGTCAATCCAGGTGGACTTTCTGGTCCGGAGCGTCGGCCTGACCCCGGGGACGGTCGGCGTACTCATCGCGGCGACCAGTGCCGGAGGCGTAGCTGGGGCATTCGCCGCACGCCGGGTTGCTCACCGGATCGGCACGGCCCGCGCGATACTGCTGTTCGAACTGGGCCTTCCCGTGCTCGGTCTGCTCATCCCGCTGACCGTCGGCGGAGCCGGGATCCTGCTCTTTGTGACAGGTGGCTTCAGCGTCTCCGCGGGCGTCGTCGCTGGCAACATCATCAAGGCGAGCTTCCAGCAACGTTACTGCCCGCCGGATCTCCTCGGTCGCCTCACCGCAAGCACCGCATTTCTCAGCTACGGAACGATCCCCATCGGAGCACTGCTCGGCGGCGCACTCGGAACCGCACTCAGCCTCCGCAGTGCCATGGCCATCATGACAGCGGGGGTCCCACTCGCCGCACTGATCCTGCTCTTCTCCCCGATCCGGCGATGCCGGGACCTGCCGACGTCCCGCCCGGCAACGAGCAATTCCAAACTTCCGCTGGATTCTGATGACGAGCCGGCCCTACCTCGTCATTGATCACGATCGCACCGGGCAATTCCCTCTCGGAGCCGCCCGCGACTTGATGGCGACAGAAGGTTCTGGCGCTCAGTCGGCTCCTGACCCGGTCAGCCACGCGGGACTGTACAACTACTCAGGTTGAACTCGCGATGTCGGTCTTCCAGTCGCAGTGAAGGTTGAGCAGTCTCACCGAAGAATGGTGACACGCTTCACCTACGTTGAATGCCGAGACTGGCACTGGCCGGGCGGAGCAACTGCCCGGTGTCGGTCGCTTGTCGCACCATCCTGACAGTACGCCAGGATGGCGGCATGGCAGATGAAACGATCGCCCCAGGCGGCGAAGTTGGCGACCAGGGCGGCGGACGTGGCGGCGGGCTCGCCGTTCAGGGCGAGCCGGGCGAGGTAGGCCTGGCAGCCGGGCAGTGGCGGACGGTCCGCGAGCTGGTCCGGGTCGAGGCCGCAGGCAGTGGCGAGGGCTGGCAGGGTGCGCAGCGCGGCGCTCTCGCCCTCGGCGAGGGTGGCGAACCAGGCGCCCACCGGGCGGTCGGCGCAGCGGGTGGCGAGCAGCAGCAGGCTGCGCCGGTCGGAGGTGATGATCCGTCGTTGCTGGGCGGCGCGTTCGGCCAGGGCCGAGCGCGGTGCCGTGCCGTCGGCGAGCGCGATGAGGAGTGCGGGGGCGGCGTCCCCGGGCGCCGACTCGGCGCGGAGCTCGCGGATCTGGTCGAGGATCGGGTGGTTCACCGGTGCCTCCGTGGTGCGGTTCGGTCCCGGTGCCATTCCTACCGTCCGGCGGGGCCCGGGCGGTGGGCGACGGGCCGGGACACGCCCTGGGCGGCTTCCGGCCCCGCGGGTGCGGAGCCGGAAGCCGGTGGTGCGGTCGGTGGATCAGGGCCAGGATCGGGTTCGGGATCAGGGCCAGGACCGGGGTCAGGATCCGGCGCAGGCCTTGGTCACGTCGCCGGCGGCATCGGTGATCGCACCGATGTCCGGCAGCTTGCCCTTGGAGACGTTGTCCTGGGCGTTGGTAACGGCTTTGTTCAGCTTGTCGGTGGCCTTGTCGATCTTGTCTCCGCTGTTGTTGTCGCGGAGCTTCTTGATGTCGTCACCGACCTTCTTCAGCGCGTCGGCGGTGTGCTTGCGACGCTCCTGGTCGGTGAGCTGGCCGACGTTGATGGCCGATCCGGCAAGGTCCTGGACGTCGCCGGCGATGCTGACGGCCCGGTTCCCGCAGTCGAGCGCCTGGTCGACGTCCTTGCACGCGCTGAGCAACGGGGCGGTGGCGAGCAGCGCGAGTGCGGCGGCGGCCAATCGGTACGGTTTCTTTGTCATGTCTGTATCCCTCCCGCCGGCAACAACGCCCGATCGCCCGCCGGTGGTTCCGTCCGGCCGGGTGAATCATGGGTGAACCTTTACTACCGGCCAGGAGGGAAGTTGACGGAGGATCACCTTCCGGTGGCGTCGGGTCCGATCTGCCGTACGCAGTACGCCCAGGCCGGGGCGGGCAGCAAGTCCCTGGTCCGGGCGAACAGTTCGTACAGGCCAGGGCCGTACCGGGTGGCCAGCCCGGCGTTGTGTGCGAGGACGTCGAGCTCGTTGGCGGCGGTCAGGGCGAGGAAGGCGCGCAGGTCCTCCTCCGGCGGGGTGTGGTCCGATCCGGTGAACCGGTCGTGGAACAGCGGCCGTTCGTCCCGGCCGAGGCGCGGGTAGACGGCGGCCCGCCCGCAGCTCGCGTACAGGTAGACCAGCGACTCGGCGCGTGGGCCGATGAGTTCGACCAGGGCGTCCCGATCGCCGAGTCCGAGCAGGGCGCCGTCGAATCCGTCCGTCCCGTAGGCGGCGTGGCAGAACCCGGCGGCCTGGACGGCGGATTCGGTGCCCCACTGGGCCAGCAGGGCGGCGACCCGGGCCAGGTGCGCCAGCAACGTGCCACCCGGATGCGGGATCCGGTCGGCCTCGTGTGCGCGCAGGAAGTCCTTGACGTGGCTCCATACGGGAGCGTTGCGGTGGGTGGCTGACGTCACGTCACGAGTTCTACCCGTGACGTGAACGCCGCCGCAAGCACTACTGCTTGGCCGGTTCGGACAGCTCGCGCACCAGCCGGGCCAGGGCCGGGGTGTCGATCCCGTGCGCGGCGGCGGCCCGCAGGACGGCGCCGCCGATGGCGTCCAGCTCGGTCGGGCGGCCCGCCTCCACGTCGCGCAGCATCGAGGACTTCATCGACCCGGGCAGCCGGTCGAAGACGGTGAGCAGGGCCGGCGCGTCCGCCGGGGCACCGGCCGCGCCGGAGACGGTCGCGATCTCGTCGAGCACGGTGAGCAGTTCGGGCCGGTGCGCGGTGCGGACGACGCCGATCTCGCTGCGGTACCGGGTGGTCAGCAGCGCGAACGGGGCGAGGAAGGAGAGCTTGCTCCAGAGCATCGCCGTTTCGTCCTCGCGCAGTTCGACGGTGAGCCCGGTGCGCCGCAGCTGATCGGCCAAGTCCGCCACCGGCCCGGCGAGTTCGAGCACGACGAAGGGGCTCGTGTGCTCGATCCGCCCGGGAGCGGTCCGGGTGGCCTCGACCCGGATCGTGCCGGCCGCGACCTGCCCGGTCGGGTAGCGCTCGCGCAGCGCCGCGACGTGGTCGAGCCCGTTGAGCAGCGGCACCACGACGGCGGCGCCGAGGACCTGCGGCGGCAGCCGGTCGAGGGCGTCGGCCAGCGCGGTCTCCTTCACGGTCACGAACACGGCGTCGACCGGCTCGCGCAGTTCGGTGGCGGCCTCGACCCGGGCGGTGAACTCGCCGAACTGCCCGCTGCGGACATGCAGTCCGTGCCGGTTGAGGACGGCGGCGGTGTCCTCGCCGGCCAGGCAGATCACCCGGTGCCCGGCACGCGCGAGCAGGCCGGCGAGCAGGCCGCCGACGCCGCCCGGTCCGAGGACGGCGATGGCCAGGGGGGTGGTGCTGATCGGGGTGGTGGTCATGTCGACTCCTGGGGGTGGGGTGGGCGCGGGGTGGCGGATTCGGGGGCGGAGAGGGAGACGAGGCCGAAGGTGAACGGGAGTTCGTGGCGCGGCTTTCGCCCGCCTGCCGGGGGCCGAGGGGCGGGGGCGTCCCGGCTGAGGTGCAGCGTGCCGTACCGGACACGGCCGTGGGTGGGGTCGGGCACGGGCAGGCCCCCGGCGCGCAGCGCCTCGACCACCTCGTGGGCGGGCCGGCCGAAGACGTCGACGCCGTGGAGGCCGACCGGGCAGGCGGCCTCGCCCGCCACCGGGCGGCGGGAGACGAAGACGCTCCGAAGGAGTTCGCCCTCGCCCGAACAGAGGGTGATGCCCACCCCGGGGAGGGCGAAGTGCAGTGCCCAGGCCGAGCCGCAGACGAAGGTGGGGTGCACGCCGCCGGGGATCGTTGTTCCGTGCGGGTTCGGTGTGCCGCTGAGGACTGCTGCGTCAGCCGGGACCGGTGTGCCGTCCGGGAGGGCCTCGCCGTGCGGGGACAGCAGTCGGAGGGCGGATGCCTCGGTGAGGCCGAAGCGCAGCTCGGGCAGCGGCGCCGGCAGGCGGACGCCGCGGCCGGGCAGCAGGTCGATGGTCACCCGGTCATGATCCCCCGTCGGCCGGACGGTTCGCGCATACCCGGCAGGTGAGGGCGAGGAGACGCTTCGCGGCGACGGAGGGGGAGCGGGCGGGGCGCTGCTCGCCGAGTCGACGACCTGGCCGCCGAAGACGCGCTCACCGACCGGGAATCCGGCCTCCACGCGCTCTGGTACCGCCCGGATCGCTCTCGCTGCGCCATTCCCGGTCGCGCACTACATCGCCGTTCACGGGGCATGCGGCTCCGTGCCGTCGCTCAGGTGGTTCTGGGACGGGACTCAGGGCGAGCTGGGGGGTTCGGTTTTCCGAACCTCGAATCGGGGGGCCAGCACAATCGATCGTGCGGCTTCGCATGCCCAGGATGGAGGGCATGAACGGGATGACGACAGCCGCCGTGGCGGCGGCGGACGACGGGGTGGCGGGTGCGGCGCTGGCCGGGGACGGGCTGCACCGGGAGTACGGGCGGGGCGGGGCTGCCGTCCGGGCGTTGCGTGGGGTGTCGGTGGCCTTCGCGCCGGGGACGTTCACGGCGGTGATGGGCCCCTCCGGCTCCGGCAAGACGACGCTGCTGCACTGCCTCGCCGGGATGGACCGTCCCATCCGGGGCACCGTGCGGTGGGGTGGGACGGAGGTGTCCCGGTTGCCCGAGCGGCGGCTCGCGGAGCTGCGCCGCACCCGGGTGGGGTTCGTGTTCCAGGCGTTCAACCTGATGCCCGCGATGACCGTCGCGCAGAACGTCGAACTGCCCGGACGGCTCGCGGGCGCGCGACCGGAGCGGGCTCAGGTGCTGGCGGCGCTCGCCCGGGTCGGACTGTCCGGGCGTGAGCGGCACCGGCCCGGGCAGTTGTCCGGCGGTCAGCAGCAGCGGGTGGCGATCGCCCGGGCGTTGGTCGCGCGGCCGGACGTGCTGTTCGCGGACGAACCGACCGGCGCGCTCGACCGGGCGACCGGGCACGACATCCTCGATCTGCTGCGCGCGGGCGTGGACCTGGACGGGCGGACGTGCGTGATGGTCACCCACGACCCGGTGGCCGCCGGCTACGCGGACCGCGTGCTGCTGCTGGCCGACGGGCTGCTGGTGGACGAACTCGTCCGACCGACCGCCGCGCAGGTCGGCGAGCGGCTGAGCCGGCTGGGCGGGGGCGCGCGATGAGCCCCGTCCTCTCCCTGGCCGCCGGGCAGATCCGGCGCCGACCGGCCGCCTTCGCCGGGCTGGCGGTGGCACTCTTCCTCGCGGTGGCGACCGTGACGCTGTTCGGCTCGCTGGTCGCCGCCCAGGTCACGGCCCCCGCCGCGGTGGCCCGCCGGGCGGTGGCCGGGCCGGGCCTGTTGCTGATCGCGGGGGCGTTCGGCGAGATCGCCGTCCTGGTCGCGCTGTTCGTCGTGGTCAACGCGCTGGGGTTCACGCTGCGCCAGCAGCACCGCGACCTCGCCCTGTTGCGGACGGTCGCGGCGACACCCCGTCAGGTGCGGCGGCTGGTGCGCGCCCAGGTCGTGGTGACCGTCCTGCTGGCAGCCGTGCCCGGCTGGGCGGCCGGCGCCCTCGCCGCCGGGGGCTTCCTCACCGCGCTCCAACGGCGCGGGTTGGCCGCACCCGGGCTGCGGATCCCCGGAACACCGGTGCCGATGCTGGTCGCGCTGGTGGTGGCGCTGCTGGTCGGTCTGGTCGCCACCGCTCTCGCCGCACGGCGGATCACCCGGCTCAGCCCGGCGGCCGCACTGACCGCCGACACCTCCGGCCGGCGGCGGACGGGCGTGCTGCGGCTGCTGGCCGGGGTGGCCGTGCTGACGGGCGGGGTGCTGCTGCTGCGGCTCGCCGCCACCCGGACGGCCGACGAACTGGACAAGGCGGGGCAGGCGACGATGCTCGGCTCGCTGGTCCTGCTGATCGCGCTCGCCCTGCTCGGGCCGTTCGCCGCGCGGGTCGTGGCCGCCGTGCTCGGCGCGCCGGTGCGGGCGCTGGCCCCCGGCGTGGGCTGGCTCGCCGACGCCAACCTGCGCGGCTACGCGGCCCGGCTCTCCTCGGCCGTGGTGCCGATCGCGCTGCTGGTCGGATTGTCGGGCACCATGTTGATCATGACGAGCACCGCCGAGCACGTGGTCCGTGCGACCGGTGCCGCGACCAGCGTCACGAAGGCGACGGACGTCTGGCTGCGCGAGGCGGAGCTGGGGATGCTGGTCTGCTTCGCCGCCGTCTCCACCGTCAACACCCTGGTCGCCCTGACGGCCGACCGGCGCCGCGAGTTCGCGTTGCTGCGGCTGGTCGGCGCTACCGGGCGGCAGCTGCTACGGATGCTGTCGGTCGAGGCGGCCCTCACCACGGCGGTCGGCGTGCTGCTGGGCGCGGCGGTCGCGGCGGTCGCCTCGGGGGCGTTCGCCCGGGCGGTGACCGGGTCGGTGGTGCCGGTGGTGCCGGGTGGGGCGTGCGCCTGGGTGCTGGCGGGTGCGGCGGCGTTGACGGTACCGGGGATCCTGGGCACCGGGCTACGGGCGATCCGCGGGCCCGCGGTCGAGGCGGTGGGCGGTGAGCGGGGATGACAGGTGAGGACAGGTGAGGACAGGGAGGGACGGGGAGGGGCGGGGAGGGACGGGGAGGGGCGGGGATCAGCACAGGCCTTCGCCGGGTTCGGCGGGCCCCGAGCGACGACGTCCGCGAGGTGGTCGTGTGGTCGCGCGGTCGGGACAGCGGGTGAGGACGAGCGGACGCAGGAGGTGGACGATGGCTGAGTGGCGGCGGTACCGGTCCGTGCGCGGTGGCGAGTTGGCCTTCGCGTTGCTCGGGCTGCCGCTCGGCGTGCTCGACGGGGTCTACGCCGTGGCCGTCCTCTACGCGGGGGCGCTGCTGTCGCTCACCGTGCTCGGGCTGCCGTTCGTGGTGGCCGCCCTGGCCGGGGCGCGCGGGCTGGGCGGGCTGCACCGGCGGCTGGTCCGGCGGCTGCTCGGCGAGCTGGTGCCGGCTCCTGGGGTGCTGCCCCGGCCGTCCGGGGTGATCGCCCGGGGCCGGGCGGTGCTCACCGATCCGGTGGCCTGGCGGGCGCTGCTCTACCTGCTCCTGCGGCTGCCGCTCGGGGTGTTCGGCTTCCTGGCGGCGGTCGGACTGCCGCTCAGCTGCGCCTGGCTGGCGGGCTTCGCCCTGTGGGTGCGGCTGTTGGAACCCGGCCCGAGGCCGGTGGGCTGGCTGGACGTGTTCTCGGTGCCGGCCGGGCTCGCGGTACTGGCCGCCGTGCCGGCGGCCCTGCGGGTGGTGAGCGCGGCCAACCGGGGCCTCGCCCGGCTGCTGCTCGGCCCCGTGCGTTCGCAGCAGCGGGTGCGTGAGCTGGAGAGTGCCCGAGCCACCCTGCTGGTCGGGAACACCGACCGGTTGCGCCGCCTCGAACGCGATCTGCACGACGGCACCCAGGCACAACTGGTCGCGCTCGCCATCACCCTCTCGCTGGCCGACGACGCCCTCGGTGAGCCTCCGACAGGGCCGCTCGGGCCGGGCGACGCCGCGGACGTGGGGCGGCTGCGCACCCTGGTGGAGCGGGCCCGCCGGCAGACCGACGACACCATCGCGGGCGTGCGGCGGCTCGCCCGGGGCATCCACCCGGTGGCGTTGGACGGCGGCCTTGCCCAGGCGCTGCCCGGGCTCACCGCCACCTCGCCGGTACCGGTCACGGTGCGGTTGGACCTGCGGGAGCGGGCGGACGAGGCGATCGAGCAGGCCGTCTACTTCTGCGCCGCCGAGTTGCTGACCAACGTCGCCAAGCACAGCGGCGCTTCGTCGGCGGAGCTGACGGCGAGCGCGGCCGACGGACGGATACGGCTGACGGTGAGCGACGACGGCCGCGGCGGCGCAGCGGTGGCCGCGGGTTCCGGCACCCGCGTCGGCAGTGGCACCGGCACCGGCACCGGCGTCGGCAGTGGCACCCGCGTCGGCACCGGCACCGGCACCGGCCTGTCTGGCCTGGCTGATCGGCTCGCGGCGGTGGACGGGGTGCTGTGGGTGGACAGCCCGGCAGGAGGGCCGACGACGGTCACCGCCGAACTTCCGAGTCGCCTGTGACGGGCGGCCACGGAACGGCGGCGCCCGGCACGGCCGACCGCAACCGGTCGCTGCCGCCGGCACCGCCGTCAGCGCTGACAGTGCTGTCGCCGCCGCCACTGTCGCCACCGCCGCCGGTAAGGGCGGTTCAGGCGCCGTTCTCGGCGAGGTAGGCGAGGACGGCCTTGACCCGTCGGTTGTCGGCCTCGGTGGCCGGCAGGTCGAACTTGGTGAAGACGGCGGCCACGTGCTTCTCCACCGCCCGCTCCGAGACCACGAGAAGCCCGGCGATCGAGCGGTTGGAGTGGCCCTGCGCCATCAGCTCCAGCACCGTCCGCTCGCGCGGCGTGAGCACGTCCACCCGGCTGCGCCGGCCGCCGTGCAGCAGGCCGTTGACGATCTCCGGGTCGAGCGCCGTGCCGCCGTCGGCTACCCGGTGCAGGGCGTCCACGAACTCCGAGGTGCGGGCGACGCGCTCCTTGAGCAGGTAGCCGATCCCGGCGGCGCCGCTGGCGAGCAGCCGGGCCGCCCAGGCGGTTTCGACGTGCTGGGAGAAGACCAGGATGCCGACCTCGGGTGCGACGGCGCGGATCTCGACGGCGGCGCGGATGCCCTCGTCGGTGTGGCTGGGCGGCATCCGGATGTCGACGATCGCCACGTCGGGCCGGTGCTCGGCGACGGCGGCGACCAGTTCGGGTGCCGTCCCGGCGGTGGCGACCACCGTGCAACCGCGTGCCGTGAGGAGTTCGACCATGCCGTCCCGGAGGATCACCGAGTCCTCGGCGAGGACGACACGGAGTCGCTTGTCGATCATGTCGCCATTATCGGGGGCGGCCGGGCCGCGCTGGAAGCCCGGAATATACAGCTGGCCCGGGCCCTGCAGGAGCACGTCACCGAGGTCGAGCGCGCCACCGTCCTGGCGGCGCTGGCCCTGATCGACCGGCTGAACCGGCGATGACCGGCCCGGCCGCCCCGCTCGCCCGGATCCGCTCGCGGCGCCGTCAGGGGCCCCCGGCGGGGGAGTTCGACCGTCGGCTGCTCGCCCCGATGGTGCTCGGCTCGGTCCTCAACCCGGTCAACTCGTCGATGATCGCGGTGGCGCTGGTGCCGGTCGGCGCCGCCTTCGGCGCTCCGCCCGCCGAGACCGCCTGGCTGGTCTGCGCGCTCTACCTGGCCACCGCCGTCGGCCAGCCGGTGATCGGGCGGCTGGTGGACCGCTACGGTCCGCGCCGGCTCTACCTCATCGGGACGGCGGTGGTGGGCCTCGCCGGGCTGCTCGGCGCGCTGGCCCCGTCGCTCGGGCTGCTGGTGGCCGCCCGGGTACTGCTGGGGCTGGGCACCTCGGCCGCCTATCCCGCCGCGATGCACCTGACGCGCAGCAAGGCCGAGCGGACCGGGCGGGAGAGCCCCACCGGAGTACTGACCGTCCTCGCCGTCGCCAGCCAGACGGTCGCCGTGATCGGCCCCACCCTCGGCGGCGTCCTGATCGGCGTGGGCGGCTGGCGGGCCGTCTTCGCCGTCAACGTCCCGCTCTCGCTGGCCTGCCTGGTCCTGGGGGCGATCCGCCTGCCGGCCGCCGTCCGCCGGGGCCGGAGGGATGAGCGGGATTTACGAGATCTACGAGATCTACGGGACCAGCCGGATCTGACGGGCCGACCGGGGACATCGGGCCGACCGGAGATATCGGACAAGCCGGACCGGCTCGACTACGGCGGGATCGCCCTGTTCGCGGCCATGCTGCTGGCGCTGATGCTGTTCCTGATGAAGCCCCGGCCGGCTGAGTGGCATCTGCCCGTCCTCGCCGTCGCGGCGGCCGTCGCCTTCGCCGTGCGGGAGTCGCGGGCCCGAAACCCGTTCATCGACCTGCGGGCGCTCGCCGGGAACCGCCCGCTGATCGCCACCTATCTGCGCCAACTCCTCGGCTGCACCGCCACCTACGCCTTCCGCTACGGCTTCACCCAGTGGCTGGAGGAGGGACGGGGCCTGACCGCCACCGCCGGACTGGTCATGCTGCCGCTCTCGCTGACCGCGCTCACCGTCTCCGCCGTCACTGGCCGGCGTCCGGCCGTCCGGGGCAAGCTGCTGGCCGGCCGCCGTGCAACTCATCGCCTGTGTCGCCTTGTTGGCATCGGAAGCGCGTAGCGGAGCCGGGCTGCTGATCGCCGTCGGCGTGCGGCGGGCGTCCCGCAGGGGCTGATCGGACTCGCCAACCAGACCGCGCTCTACCACCAGGCCGATCCGGCCGCGATCGCCGCGGCGGCCGGGTTGCTGCGCACCTTCATGTACCTCGGCGCGATGGCGGCCTCGGCCGCGAACGCCGCCTTCTTCGCCCATGGCGCGACCATCGGCGGGCTGCACCACCTCGCCTGGTTCATGCTCGGCGGTGCCGCCCTGCTTCTCCTCCTCGCCGCTGCCGACCGCTCGCTGGGCCGGGTGCCGGACCCTGTACCGGAAAGGTCGTGATCAGCCGTCAGCCGTCAGCCGTCAGCCGTCAGCCGTCAGCCGTCGGTCGTCGGTGTCCTGCTGTCCTGCTGTCCGCGCCAGGCGTGGACGCCGGGGGCCACCTCGACCACCTCGGACGGATAGGCGTCCCGGACGCGCTTGAGCAGGGCGCGCTGCTCGTCCGGCCAGCCGGGCGCGGGGGACAGGACGACCCGGAGGGTGACACCGGACTCCTCGGCGTCGGAGACGGTCACCCAGACCCCGCCGGGCCGCCCGGGCTCGATCCGCAGCTCCGGGCCGTGCTCCTCGTCCAGCCAGCGCACCGCCTCGTGTCGGTCCAGCCGGTCCAAGGCCACTTCCCAACGCCGTAGTTGACGACCCGTCACCAGTGCGACGAAGTGCCCACGGACCCCGTCGGCGGTGACGGTGATCTCGCAGTCCAGCCAGTCGTGGCCGAGCAGGGAGCCCGGTGCGTGTCGGCCCAGCACCCGCACCCGTACGCTCCGGCCGCCGGTGCGCCCCTCGTGGCCGGGGGCGTCGTCGGTGCCGGGACGGTCCGTCAGTCTGATCAACTCGTTCTGGTGCGAAGCGACTTCACGCACTGTGTACTCCCCGTTACAGCGAATCCAAGGGCTGACATCCTCGCGCAGGTGTTCGTCCGGTGCCAGTCCGTGGGAAGTGTTCGTCCGCGACGTGCCGACGGCCCGTCCGACCGGGGCGGTCGGACGGGCCGTCGGGGAGGTCGGTGCTTCGGCGGGCAGGGCCGGCCGGTGCTGGTCAGCGCTGGTCGGCGTGGCCGGTCAGGACGGTGGTGAAGATCGGCTCGCCGTTCTGGTGCCCGGTGACGGTGGTGATGAGGGCGTCCGGGTCCTCGCCGGGGGTGTGGCGTGCGGTGATCGTGGTGGGGACGTGGTGCTCGGCGTACCGGTGGTAGGTGGTCGCGGCGCAGGCCGGGCTGACGGTGACCGGTGAGGTGAGCGCGTTGGTGGCCTGGCGGGCGGCCTCCAGCAGGACCATGCCGGGGATGTGGTCGTTGGCGTGGTCGAAGAGGATCGGGTGCCAGAGGTCGGGTGTGAGGTGCCAGGTCCCGGGCGCCTCGGCCGGAGTCAGGACGACGTCGCAGGGGCGGATCCGGCCGACGCGGGCCGGGGGCAGCGGCTCGCTGGAAACGGCGGGCGCCGGCGTCGGGTCGGCTTCGCGGCGCGCACCGCGCAGCCGCCGGTAGGTCGAGTCCGGCACGGTGGTGAACCGGGCGTGGCCGGTGGCCGCGAGGTGAGGGCCGCGTCGTACGACGGTGCTGAGGGTGAAGTCGATCGTGGTGCCGGTGCGGCGTGGCTGTGGGACGAGTCTGGCCTCGATGGTGAGGTCGGTGGGCGTCGCGCCGATGAGCAGGTGGCGGGGGTGGGTGGTGTAGTCGAGGTTCCACATCATGAACTTGTGGTCGAGCGGGACGCCGAACCGGGTGTGGGCGAGGTAGAGCCCGGCTTGGCGGATCGTTTCAGCGGCCTGGATCGGGTCGTGCCGGGTGCCGTCCGGGGTGCTGAAGAAGGTGTGGGCCCGCGGCCACTGCGCGCTGACGGAGAAGGTGGTCTCGTTCAGCTGCTCGCTGCCGGTGAGGAAGACCTCGGCGTGGCAGGCCCGGTGGACGTACTCCTTGGCAACGGTGCTGGTCAGGCGCGGTATCGGGCCGGTCGGCAGGTCCGGTCCGGCGGCGAGGCCGGGGGTGTCGCCGTGGCTCGCGCCGGTGGCACGGGAGATGGCGGGGGCACGGTAGGCAAGCAGGGTCATGGGAGCGCTCCGGGAGGCCGTGACGGGCGGGGTGGGCTGCTCAGGGCTCGTAAGATACGTACCTTCCGGTTTGCTTTTCAAGGAGCCTGAGTGAAGGTTCGTTGGCGGCCGAGTGTGTTCGCATGGTCGCTCCGGGTGTCGAACGGTGGGCGGTCGGGCGGCCTGGATGCGGGTGGATGTGCTCTGGCCTGCGATGACTCCCTCGCGGGTGGGGTGACAGGTGCATTATCACGGCATGGCGATTCCATGGGGATGCGGCGGGAAGTGGTGAGCCGGATTCCGCCTCTGTCCGTTTCGGTAGGGGTGCAGGTCGCCTTCCCGGCCCCTACCGTCCACGTGGTTTTCCCGGACTCGAAGGCGGGTGCATGCGACCTGGGGAGGAGGGATCGCCGGTTGACCGCCGGGTAAGATACAGGGTGTTTGGTTTTGTTTGCCGAGCGTTTCGGGTGGGGTGGTTGCGGTGGTGCGACAGGGGCGGGCGATCCGAACGCGTCGGCTGATCCTGGAGGCGGCGGCGTCGGTCTTCGACGAGTACGGGTACGAGGGGGCGACGATCGGTGAGGTGGTCGCCCGTGCGGGCGTGACCCGGGGAGCGGTGTACTTCCACTTCGCGTCGAAGCGGGAGCTCGCGCAGGGCGTCGTGGAGGAGCAGTTCGGCCAGGACGAACTCCCCGAACGGCAGTGCAAGCTCCAGGAGTTCGTCGACCTGGGGATGGTCGTCGCCCATCTCATGCCGCGTGACCCGCTGCTGAGTGCGGGCGCGCGCCTCTCGCTCGGCCAGGACGTGTTCGGCGACCTCGGCGGCGGCGCCGCGCCCGGGTGGATCCGCCGGGCGGAGACCTTGTTGGCGGCGGCCGGTGAGCGGGGCGAGCTGCTGCCGCACGTGGTGCCGGCCGAGACGGCGTGGCTGGTGACGGGCGCCTGGACGGGCGTGCAGATCCAGTCCCAGAAGATGTCCGGCCGGGCGGACCTGGAGCGCCGGGTGGCCGTGCTGTACCAGCATCTGATGCCGAGCATCGCGGTGCCCGGGGTGCTGGCCACGCTCGACCTGGGCCCGGACCGCGGTGGGCGGGTGGTGGCCGAGCTGGCGGCGGCCGGCGCCGACGGCGGCTGAGCCGTTCGCGACGGCGACGGCGACAGCGACGGTGGGGCGTGGACGGTGGGGCGCGGGCGTGGACGGCCGGCGTTCGCGATGGCGCGCACGTCGGCTGGTCGCCGCGCTCCGACGGCCGATCCTCCGTTCAAAAACAAACAGTGCGTTCGGTTTTGTATTGACAAACCGTCCGTCCTGTTTTTGGATGTGCACCGGGTGCTAGGCCGTGCGGCAGCTGTAGCACTGGCCGGCCGGTGGCCGTCGGGGTCGCCGATCCGTCTGGATTGGGGTGGACGTCATGGAGATCCGGGTGTTGGGGGCCTTGGGGGTCCAGGTGTGCGGGGCGTCGGTGGTGCCGTCGGCGCCGAAGCCGCGGCAGGTGCTCGCGCTGCTGGCCCTGCGGGCCGACCAGGTCGTCCCGGCGGGCGTCCTCGCCGATGAGCTGTGGTCCGGCCACCCGCCGCGCAGCGCGCGTACCACCGTGCAGACGTACGTGCTCCAGCTGCGCGACATGATCGACCGGGCGCTCGGCCGCCGCCAGGACACCGGGGAAGCCTGCGGCGCCAAGGACGTGTTGGTGACCTCGGCCGGCGGCTACCTGCTCAACAGCGGCGGCGGACTGGTCGACCTCCAGGAGTTCGACCGCCTCGCCGGCCTGGGCTACCGGGCCATGGACGGCGGTGACTTTCCGCTCGCCGCTCGCCAGTTGGGCGAGGCGCTCGGCCTGTGGCGCGGACCGGCCTTCGCCGACGTCCCGATCGGCGGCCAACTCACCATCGAGGCCAAGCGGTTGGAGGAGACCCGGCTCTGCGCCCTGGACCAGCGGATCGAGGCGGACCTACGGCTCGGCCGCCACCGTGTGCTGCTCGCCGAACTCACCGTCCTGGTCGACCGCTACCGCACCCACGAGAGCCTGCACGGCCAGTACATGATCGCCCTGCACCGCTCCGGCCGACGAGGCGAGGCCCTGGAGGCCTACCAGCGCCTGCGCAACACCCTGGTACGGGAGCTGGGCATGGAACCCTCGGCCGGGCTGCGCCGGCTGCAGCGCTCCATCCTGCTCGCCAACCCCGACCGCCCCGAGTCCGACCGCGCCGCCGGTCCCGCCGACCCGACCCCGCCCCGGACCACCCGGCTCACCCGCGTCGGCTGAGCGCACCGGGGCGGGGGGCGGCCGTAGGTGTCAACTCGCCTTCATGGCAGGTGTGTTGAACGATGAACGGGATGGCCGAGCAGGCTCAGGTAGTGCCCGAGCCGGGCGGACGCGTCGAGCATGGCCAGGCCCTGCGCGGTGAGCCTGCGCTGCCAGCCGGCCAGGGCGCCGGCCAGGGAGTCGGCGCCGCCGGCCGTCCGGACCTGTCGGACCACCGTGGCGATGTGCTCCAGCGGGTAGCCGCCACGTCGTAGCAGGTGGGCGAGTTCGGCGTCACGGATGTCGTCGGCGCCGAAGACGCGGTGTCCGGTGGCCGGGTCCCGGGCGGGGGTGAGGATGCCGGCGGCCTCCCAGTTGCGCAGGGTCGCCGGGGTGACCAGGAGCCGGTGGGCGAGTTCGCCGATGCTCCGGACGCCTGGGTCCGCCGCCGGGCCCCGCGCCGTGTCGGGCCCGGCCGAGTCAGGGCGGGCCGCGTCGGATCGCGTCGTCAGGTGGTCCACGGCCGTGCGCACCGCGTCGAGGGTCTCCCGGTCGCGGAGCAGCCGGCCGTGGCCGCGGTCGATGACCGTCAGGGCGTCGTCCAGCCCGCCCCGGTGGAGCGCGGTCATGATCCGGCCGCCGGTCGCGTGGCCGTACGCCGCGACGAGGGAGAGGTAGGCGTCGAGGGCGGCCGCGTGCACCTCGGTGTAGATCCGGTAGCCGCTGGCCGTGCGCTCGGCGGGCGGGAGGAACCCGTCCCGCTCGTAGTTGCGGACGGCCTGGGTGGAGATGCCGTGCCCGCGGGCGAGGTCGGACGGTCGCATGTGACTCTCACCGGTTTGAGGCTTCGGCGGGTGGTTGAGCGGCTGGAGCCGGAAAAGTCTCAACCGTTCTCTCAAGGATACGCTTGAGGGTCATGAGCCAGGACATTCGAGACCTCGTCCCCGCGTCGTGCGCCCTGCTGGCACTCGGCGAACCCACCCACCAGGAACCGGCGTTCGCGCTGATCCGCAATGAACTGTTCGCCCACCTCGTCGACCGGGGCTTCCGGTCGATCGCCGTCGAGACCGACCGGGTGGCGGCCCTCACCGTGAACGACTTCGTCCAGGAGGGGGTGGGGACCCTCGACACGGCGATGAGCGAGGGCTTCTCCCACGGCTTCGGAGAGCTGGACGCCAACCGGCGCCTGGTCGCCTGGATGCGCGAGTACAACCGGAACCGGCCGCCGCAGGAGCGCCTGGCCTTCCACGGCTTCGACACCCAGACGGAGAACACCAGCGCACCCAGCCCCCGGCGCTACCTCGAACACGCCCGCGACTACCTCGGAGTGGACCTCGACCTCGCCGGCCTCGCGGGCGAGGACCAGCGCTGGAGCCGCCCCGAGGCGGTCCTCGACCCGGAGACGTCGCCCGGCGCCACCGCCGAGGCCGAGCAGCTGCGGGTGATCGCCGACGACCTGCTCACCCTGTTGTACGCGCGGGCCCCGGAACTGGTCGCGGCGACCTCGCGCGCCGAGTGGCTCAGGGCCAGGACCCATCTCACCGCCGGCCGCGGCCTGCTGCGCTACCACCGGCAGTCGGCGCGGCGGCTGGAGCCGGGCGCCGCCCGGATGTCCGGCCTGCTCGGCACCCGGGACGTGTTGATGGCCCAGAACCTCCTCGACATCCGGCGCGACGAGGCCCGCCGGGGCGCAACCGTGGTCTTCGCCCACAACGTTCACCTGCAACGGAACCCGAGCGCCATACGGGTGGCGGACATGGACCTGACCTGGAACGGCGCCGGCGCCATCCTGCACTCCCTGGACGAGCCGTACACCTTCGTCCCCGGCAGCCTGGGCCGCAGCGAGGCCATCGGGCTCCAGGCGCCCGAGCCGGACACCTACGAGGGCGCGCTCCAGCGCCGGGCCGCCACCTGGGGCCTGGTCGAGCCCGGCGCGGTCGCCGGTGGCCGGACGCGCACCGACACCACGCCGGAGCAGGGCTACTTCCCGCTCGACCGGGCGGTCCTCGACGGGGCCGACGCGATCCTGCACATCGGCGACGGCGCCGCGGCCGCCACGTCCTGACCGGAAGCCGCCACGCCCTGACTGGGGGCCGGGGCGGGCCCCCGGTCCGGCCGCCGGTCCGGCCGCGTCAGGCGCCGGCCCGCGGGCCCGGGTAGGTCGTGCGCAGGTGGCCCAGCAGCGCGGCGGTGGGTGGCGCCGTGGGGCGACCGGCCGGCCAGGCCAGCGCGATCCGCACCAGCGGCACGGGGTCGATGAGCGGCCGGGTCCGCAGCCCGGGAACGGGTGCCGGATCCGGCAGCACGGCCACGCCCAGTCCGTGCGCGGCCAGATCGGCCAGCTGCGGTGGTGCGGCCGCCTCGACCGCGACCGTGGAGCGTGCCCCGGCTTCGGCCAGGGCACGCTCCAGCGCCGTCCGCAGGCCGGTGCCGCGCGGGGTGCTCACCAGGGCGTGCCCGGCCAGCGCGGCGACCGGCAGGGCGCCGTCCGGGCCGTCGGCCAGCGGGTGGTGCTCGGCGAAGGCGGCGAACAGCGGCGCCTCCAACACGGTGTGGACGGCGAGCCCGGCCAGCGTCTGCCAGCCGTCGTCGCCGGCGCGGCCGCTCGCGGCGGTGGGCAGGCCGAGCACGGCGAGGTCCAACCGCCCCTCGCGCAGGTCGCCGAGCATCCGCCCGGTGGTGCTCTCGGCCAGCGAGAGGCTGATGCCCGGGTGGGCGCTGCGGAACGCGGCGAGCGTGGTGGCGAGCCCGGGGAGGTCGTCCACCCCGGTCGGCGGGGCCAGTGCCGCCCCGGCGACCAGCCCGAGCCGGACGTGCCCGCGCCGCAGCCCGTCGAAGTCCTGCGCCGTCTGCCGCGCCGCCGCTGCGGAGGCGAGCGCCGCCTGCGCGTGCGGGAGGACCGCCTCGCCGACCCGGGTGAGCCGGACGCCGCGCCCGGAGCGGTCCAGCAGCCGGTGGCCCAACTCCTTCTCCAGCTGCCGGATCTGTGCGCTGACCCCGGGCTGGGTGAGGTGCAGCAGCTCGGCGGCCCGGGTGAAGCTGCCGTGCTGGGCCACAGTGACGAGGTACTGGAGCTGCCGGAGTTCCATAACTCCTGATCATAGGTGGCAGAACTTCCTGGTCTTGGACGGGCGGACGGCCCCGGCCGCAGGCTGGAGGCATGGAAACCGTGCAGCATGACCAGGCCGTCGACTGGATCCGGGAGCAGATCGCGGCCGAACGCCGGGAACTCGCCGAGGTGTTCACCGCGCTCACCCCGGATCAGTGGAACGCGCCGTCGCTGTGCGTCGGCTGGCGGGTCCGGGAGGTCGCCGCCCACATGAGCACCGGCTTCCGGTACTCCACCGCCCGTACCCTCGCGGACCTCCTACGGGCCGGCGGCTCCCTCCACCGGATGACCGACCGGGTGGCCCGCCGCGACGCCGCCGCCTTGACCGACGGCCAACTCGCGGCCGCCCTCGCCGACCACGCCGAACACCCCTGGCGCCCGCCGGTCGGCGGCCGGATCGCCGCGCTCGGCCACGATGTCGTCCACGGCCTCGACATCACCGTCGCGCTCGGCCTGCCGTCGCGCCTGCCGCAGCCCCGGGTCACCGCCCTGCTCGCCACGGTCTCCCGCCGGAGCCTGCGCTTCTTCGGCGCCCGGCTCGACGGTGTCCGGCTGCGGGCCACCGACACCGGCTGGTCCCACGGCGGGGGCCCGGCGCTGGTCGAGGGCCGCGCCGAACACCTCCTGCTGCTCACCTACGGCCGCCACCTGCCGTCCGGCCTGCTGACCGGCCCGGGCGCGGGGCGGTTCACCCTGGACGCGTAGCGGCCGGGCGGTCCGCCCGGGGCGGTGTCCGCAGTCCGTACGGCGGACTCCGCCGGGCGCGCGCGGGGCCGGGCGGGGGTGGCTAGGATCGGAATAACTCCTTCCGGATAGGTGGCGAGACGGGAGGCAGAGACGGGAAGCAAGGTCTCCGATGGCCCCGAGGTCCGCGCAGTGGCCGCTGTACGTGCGGCTCATGCCCTGGTTGCTGATCGTCGGCGGACTCGTGTGGAACTCGTTCGAGCCGGACAACTACTGGGGTGATCCGCTGCTCGCGGCGGCCGCCGTGCTGTCCGGCGCGCTGCTGACGCTGCGGTACACCCTCATGGTGGGCGTGGCCAGTATGGCCGGCATCCTGGTGCTGGCCGTGCGGGACGGCAGCATCGGCACCCAGGACGGCTACCTGGAGCTGGTGAACACGGTCTTCGCCGCACTGCTCGGGGTCTGGGTCAACCGGGTCGTCGACCGCCACGGGCGGCGGCTGGCGCAGGTGCGGTCGGTGGCCGAGGCCGCCCAGCGGGCGGTGCTGCCCCAGCCGCCGCCACGGGTGGGGCGGCTGTCGATCGCGGCCTGCTACCGGGCGGCGCAGACCGAGGCCCTGATCGGCGGCGACGCGTACGCCCTGCAGGCGACCCCGTACGGCGTGCGGGTGCTGATCGCGGACGTGCGGGGCAAGGGGTTGCAGGCGGTGGGCGTGGTGTCGGTGCTGCTCGGCGCCTTCCGGGAGGACGCGCACCGCGCGCCGGACCTCGTGGCGCTGGCCGACGGGCTGGAGCGGGCGGTCGTCCGGGAGCGCGCGCAGATGACCGGGGAGGCCCGGCTGGAGGGGTTCATCACCGCGCTGCTGGTCGAGTTCCCGCCGGGCGAGGACGTCGTGCGCACGCTCGACTGCGGGCACCCGGGGCCGTACCTGCTGGGAGGCCCGGACGCGGTCCGGCGGCTGGACGCCGTCGATCCGGGGCTGCCGCTCGGGCTGGGTGCGCTGGGCGGGGCGCGGTCGGAGCCGGAGAGCCGGCCGTTCCCACCGGGGTGCACGCTGCTGCTGGTGACCGACGGGGTGACCGAGGCCCGGGATGCGGCCGGGGAGTTCTACGATCCGCTGCTCGGTCTCGGCCCGCTCGGCCCGTTCGACGGTCCGGAGGCGGTCGTCGACGCGCTGGTGACGGACGTGGAGCGGTGGGCGGGCGGGCCACGGGACGACGACATGGCGGTGCTGGCGGTGACCTGCCGGGAGGCGGCCTGAGCGGGGACGACCGGGCCGGCGCGTCTCGGCCGAGCCGTTCAGGGCGGTGGCGTGCGGCGGTGCGGCGGGCCGGACTGCGGCTCGCCCCGCGCTGTGGTGCCCGGGTTTTGCCGTCGGCGCTGCGGAGGGCATTGTTCGACGGGAGTCGTCGATGTGCCTGATATCACGATCAGGTGACGGATGGTCAATGTGTTGCATGATCAAGCCAAGTTGAGTTATGGCGTCCGGTGGCCGGAATGCTGATGTCCGAATAGCGGACGGCGAATTGGACGAGCGGCGCCCGCGGCGGCCCGCGCGGCCGTGCTGCCGGTGCGGCGCTGGTGCGGTGCTGGTGAGCGGGCTGTGCGGGCGTCCCGGCAGGTCCGCGGGCGGTCGTCAGGGAATCGTCAGGACTGCCCGGGGGAGTGGCGTGATCCGGCCGACCCGTGGTTCGTCCGGAAACGGACGCGATGGTTGCCCGGTAGTGGAGAGGTGACCGAGAGTCGCACTGATGAACGAGACGCCTAGTCCCAGCCGAAACCGCCTGCTCGGCCACCGCGACTTCCGACTCCTGCTCTCCGGGGCCGCGACGGCCCAGACCGGCAGTCAGGTCACCCTGGTCGCCCTGCCGTTGGTGGCGGTGGTGGTGCTCGACGCCACGCCCTTCGAGGTCGGCCTGCTGACCGCCGCCGAGACCGCCGCGTTCCTGCTGGTCGGCCTGCCGGCCGGCGCGTGGCTGGACCGGATGCGCAAGCTCCCGGTCCTGATCCGCGCCGACGTGGTGCGCTGCCTCGCCGTCGGCTCGATCCCGCCGGCCGCCGCGTTCGGCGTGCTGACCATGGCCCAGCTCTACCTGGTGGCGCTGGTCACCGGGGTGGCGACGGTCTTCTTCGACGTGGCCCACCAGTCCTTCCTGCCGTCCGTCCTGCCGCGCGAGCAACTGGTCGGCGGCAACGGGGCGATCGAGACGGTCCGCTCCTCGGCACAGATCGTCGGGCCGGGGCTCGGCGGCGGCCTGGTCCAGCTGCTCGGCGCGCCGCTCGCCATCGTGGCCGACGCCTGCGGCTACCTCGCCTCCGCACTGCTGCTCGTCCGGATCCGGGTCGAGGAGCCCAGGCCGGAGCCGGAGCCGGGGCGCTCGCTGCGCGCCGAGGTCGCCGAGGGCGTCCGCTTCGTGCTCGGGCACCCGCTGCTGCGGGCGATCGCCACCGCCACCGCGGTGTCCAACCTGTTCGCCGCCGTGCTGGCGGCCGTGCAGACGGTGTTCTGGGTGCGGGTGCTCCACCTGGCACCGGGCGCGATCGGCCTGCTGCTCTCGGCCTCCGCCGTCGGCGGCCTGGCCGGGGCGCTGTGTGCGGGGCGGCTCGCGGCCCGGTTCGGCCAGGCCCGGTTGATCTGGCTCGCCACCGTGGTGACGGCGCCGTTCGCGGTGCTGTGGCCGCTGTCGGGCCGCGGCGCGGGCGTGGTGCTGTTCGGGATCGCCTCGGCGGTGGTGCTGTTCGGCGCGGTGGCCTACAACGTCGCCCAGGTGAGCTTCCGGCAGAGCCTCTGCCCGCCGGAGCTGCTCGGCCGGATGAACGCCACCATGCGCTTCCTGGTCTGGGGCACGCTGCCGCTCGGCGCGCTGGCCGGCGGCGCCGTCGCCGACGCGGCCGGGCCGCGCGCCGCGCTGTGGCTGTGCGCGGCGGGCTTCCTGCTCGTCCCGGTGCCGCTGCTGCTGTCGCCGCTGCGCCGGCTGCGGGACCTCCCGACCGACACCGCCGCCACGGCCGAGGAGGAGCCCGCCGCGAGCCCCGCCGCATGACGTCCGACGCCTGACGCCTGACGCCTGACGCCTGACGCCTGACGTCTGACGCCTGATGCCTGAACCGAACCGAGACCGGAAACCGGAGATCGTTCCGTGCACGCCAGCATCACCGCCGCCTACCTCGCCCGGTACCGCTCCGCCGCCGCCGACTCCCCGGTGGAACTGCTCCCGCTGACCGGCGCCCAACGCCGGTTCCTGATCACCCGCAGGCTCGCGGCACAGGGGCGCCCCGATGTCGTCCCGCTGTTCCTCGCCTACCCGCGCGGCACCATCGACCTGCCCCGGCTGGGCCGCGCCGCCACCGCGACGGCCGTCCGGCACCCGGCACTGTGCGGCGGCTTCACGACCGTCCGCGGTACGCCCGTCCTGCGGGTCGGCGCCCCCTCGGCCGAGGCCGCGCAGGTCGCCGTCGCCCCCGGTGGCACCGCCCGCTCGGCCCTGCGCGAGGCGCTGCTGGACTGGCCCGCGGACGGGCCGACGCTGCGCCTGCTGGTGGCCCGGGAACCGGACGGCGAGGAGGAACTGCTCGCCCTCGCGGTGGACCACGCGGCCTGCGACGAGCAGTCGCTCGGCATCCTGACGGCCGAACTCACCGACGCCTACGCGCGGGACGAGGTCGCCGCGCCCGGTTCCCGTGGTGCCGTGTCCGGGGCCGACGGCGCCGCGTCCGGTTCCGCCGCCGCGTCCGCTCCCGACCAGGCCGCCCTGGCGGCCTACCGGGAGGCCATCGACCTGCAACTGGCCGCCGAGAGCGCCGCCGCCGGCCCCGCCGCACACGCCCACTGGGGCCGCCGGCTCGGCGGCATCACCGGGACTGGCGGGGGAGCGACGGAAGCCACCGGCATGCTCAGCCACCGGCTGCCCGCCGCCGAGGGGGCCGCCCGCACCGCCTTCTTCCCCGCCCTGCTGGACGCCACCGCGGCCGCCGCGCACCGGCTGCACCAGACCGACGGGCAGCTCGCGCTCGGGTACCCGTGGGGCGGCCGACCGCCCGGAGCGCCCGCCGCGCTCGGCTGCTTCCTCAACACCCTGGTGCACCCCGCCGCACCCGGCGCGGCCACCGCTCTGGACGACCTCGCCGACGCCTGGTGGGAGGACCTCGACCACGCCGACACGCCGTTCGACGAGGTGGTCCGGGCCGCCCGGACGGCCGGGTCCCCGTGGTCCGGCGCCCTGGACGGCATGCTCACCCTGGAGGACCTGCACCGGCGCCCGCCGCTGGTGTTCGGCGGGGTGCCCGGCCGGGAGACCCACCTGGCGGGGCGGCCGCTCGCCGCGCCGCTCGCGGTCGCCGCCGCGCACGGCGACGACCTGCTGGTCCGCCTCGCCTGGGACCGCGAACGGTTCCCGGAGGCCACCGCCCGGGCCGCCTTCGACGACCTGCTCGCCACGCTGCGCCGCCACCTGCAGCCTGCCTGACCGGCTCCGGACGTCACCGGCCCCGGACCGCACCGGCCCCCGGGCCCCGAGCCCCCGACACCGAACCGCCTGACCACCGAACCGCCGAATCCACTGACCGCCTGACCGCCTGACCGCCTGACCGCCTGACCACCCGACCGTCCGGCCACCTGATCACCTGATCACCTGACCGCCGAACCGTCGGGCCGCCGAAGCGCGCCATCACCCCGGCGCGCCCGGCACCAGGGCCGGGCCATCCACGCCCGCCCCGCCACCGCAGTGCCAACACGCCCACCACACAAGGGAGTCACCGATGTTCGCGCTCTCCTCCTCGCAGGAGATCGTCTGGCTGCACGAGCAGATGCTGCCGGGCAGTCGTGCGTACAACTTCACCGCCGTGCTCGACCTCTGGGGCACCCTCGACGAGCCGGCGCTGCGCGTCGCGCTGGCCGCCGTCCTCGGCCACCACCCGGGCCTGCGCCTGGAGTTGGTCGCCCGCCCGGAGGGCCTGCCCGGCCAGCGGGTCGCCGAGCGGTGCGAACCGCTGCTGCGCCGCAGCGACTTCACCGCCGAGGCCGACCCGGAGGCCGCCTTCCGGGCCCTGCTCGCCGCCGAGGCCGAGGAACCGCTGGACACCACCAAGGCGCCGCTGCTGCGCTGGCACCTGGTGCGCCTCGGCGAGGACCACCACCGGCTCGTCCACGTCGAGCACCACCTCGTCCACGACGGCCACTCCTTCGCGATCCTGCTGCGCGATCTGTTCACCGTCTACCGCGCCCACGTCCTGGACGAGCCCTACCAGCTGTCCGAGGCCCCCTCGTACGAGCAGCACGCCCGGACGGCCGTCGACCCGGACGCCCGCGAGCGCGCGCTCGCCTTCTGGCTGCGGGAGCTGACCGACGCCCCGCGCGAGGTCACCCTGCCCGGGCTGGCCACCCCCGGCGCCGTGCGCCGCCACCGTGGCGGGCAGCTGCGCCAGGCGATCGGCGCCGACCTGGCCGAGCGGCTGCGCGCCCGCAGCAAGGAGGACGGGCACACCCCGTTCAGCACCCTGCTCGCGCTCTTCGCCGAACTGCTGCGCCGCCACGCAGGCCACCGCGAACTCGTGGTCGGCACCGCCGTCGGCAACCGCCCGGCGGGCTTCGAGGGCACCGTCGGCATGTTCGTGAACACCGTCCCGCTGCGCCTGCGGCTGGACCCGGCCGTTCCCGGCACCGAGGCCGTCGACGAGGTGACCGACGTCCTGCTGCGCGCGCTCCCGTACCAGGACCTGCCGGTCCAGGAACTGACCCGCCGGCTCGGGCTGCACACCGGCGGCGCCGACAATCCGCTGTTCAACGTGATGTTCAGCGCGCACGACGCGGCGCTGCCGGACGTCCAGGCGCCCGGGCTGGAGGTCTCGCTGTACGAGGGCTTCAACACCGGCACCACCCGCTTCGACCTCGACCTGGTGCTGCTGCCCGACGACCGCCGGGTGGTCGGCGAGAAGCACGGCGCCGCCGGGATGACCCTGGTCTGGGACTACGACGCGGACCTCTTCGGCGAGGCCGAGGCCACCCTGCTGTCCGAGCGCCTGCTGGAGCTGCTGCGCTGCTACCTGGACCGGCCCGAGGCCCCGATCGCCGCGCTCGACCCCGCCCCGGCCGCTGAGCCCGCCGCCGCCGTCACCCCGGCCGGCCTCGACCCGGCCGCCGCCCACGACCCCACCGCGCTCGCCCTGATCGCCGGCGCCGAGCGACTCAGCTACGGCGAACTCGACCGCCGAGTCGCCGAGTTGGTCGAGCGGATGCGCTCCGCCGGCGTCGTCCCCGGCCAGCCGGTGGCCGCCGTCCTGCCGCGCGGCGTGGACAACGTGGTCGCCCTGCTCGCCTGCCTGCGGTACGGCGCCGTCTACGCGCCGCTGTCCGCCGAGGACCCGGCCGCCCGGCTCGGCCTGCTGCTGGACCGGCTCGCCCCGGCCCTGGTCCTGGCCACCCGGCAGAGCGCGCTCGCGCTGCCCGCCGAGGGCGTCACCCCCGCGCTGCTGGACGGCCCGGCCTTCCCCAAGGCCGAGCCCGCCGCCGTGCTGGACGGCGCCGCGTACCTGATCCACACCTCCGGCTCCACCGGCGTGCCCAAGCCCGTCCTGGTCGGCCGCGACGCGCTCGCCGGGTACGTCGCCGCGATCGCCGCCCGCTACGAACTGGCCCCCGCCGACCGGGTGCTGATGTTCGCCCGCCCGTCCTTCGACGTGGCGCTGGAGGAGGTGCTGCCCGCGCTCGCGGCCGGCGCCGCCCTGGTCGTGCCGCAGCGCGAGGTGCCCACCGGGCCCGAACTCGTCGCCGTGCTGGCCGCCCGCGGCGTCACCGTCGCGAACCTGCCGACCAGCTACCTGCTGGCCGTCCGCGAGGACCTGTCCGAGGCGCTGCGCGACGGCCGCTGGTCGCCCCGGCTGCTCGTCCTCGGCGGCGAGCGCCTGCCCGCCCGCGCGCTGGCCGGCCTGACCGAGGCCACCACCGTGGTGAACGCCTACGGAGTCACCGAGGCCACCGTCACCTCCACGGTGTACGAGGTCACCGCCGCTGACGTGGCCGAGGACGCCGAGATCCCGCTCGGCGCCGAACTGGACGGCGCGCGCGTGTACGTCCTGGACGAGACGCTGCGACCGCTCCCGGCCGGCTGCGTCGGCGAACTCGCCATCGGCGGAGCCATGGTGGCCGACGGCTACCTCGGCCTGCCGGAGCCGACCGCCGCCCGCTTCGTCACCGTGCCCGCCCTCGACGGTGCCCGGGTCTACCGCACCGGCGACCGCGGCCACCGCGACCTGCGCGGCCGGCTTCGCTTCCTCGGCCGCTCCGACAACCAGGTCAAGCTGCGCGGCCACCGGATCGAACTGGAGGAGATCGAGGCCGCCGCCTCGGCCGAACTCGGCGGCCGCTTCTGCGCGGTGGTGCTGCACGACGACCCGCAGACCGGCCCCCGCCTGGTCGGTTTCCTGGAGGGCACCGACCGCCCCGACCAGGCCGCCCTGCACGCCGCCCTCGCCCAGCGCCTGCCCGGCGGGCTCGTCCCCGCCACCTGGACGACCGTCGAGGCGATGCCCACCCTGCTCGGCGGCAAGCCCGACCGCGCCGCCCTCGCCCGGCTCGCCGGCGAGGCCCCCGCGCAGGAGACGGGCCCGGCCGCCGCAAGCGCCTTCGCCGACCCCGGCCAGGAACTGATCGCCGCCGCCTGGCGCGAGGTGCTCGGCCACGACCGCTTCACCGCCGAATCCCACTTCTTCGAGGTCGGCGGCCACTCGCTGCTCGCCGCCCAGCTCGCCGCCTGGCTGGAGCCGCACCTGGGCAGCCGCCCGCCGCTGCGCACCCTGTTCCGCCACGCAGTCCTGGCCGACCAGGCTCGCGCCCTCACCGGAGACGCCGCATGAGCGCCCCCTCCGCCGTCCTGGAGGACGGCCACCGAGAGATCGTCGAGGCCTTCGAGAGCTTCGTCCGCCGCGAACTCGTCCCGCTGGCCGCCGAACTGCCTGAAACGGCCGACGAGATACCGGCCGAACTGCGGGCCTACGTCCGCAAGCGCTCCGCCGCGCTCGGCTTCTACGCCGGCGACTACCCCGAGGAACTCGGCGGCGCCGGCATGCCGTTCACCGCCGTCGTGCTGCTGCACCACGCCGCCGGGCGCAGCGGCTGCCCGCTCGCGCCGTACGCCCTGGCCGGTTCCGACGGCCCCAGCCCGCTGCTGCGGCACGGCACCCCCGAGCAGATCGAGCGCCACCTCGTCCCGCTGGTGCGCGGCGAGCAGACCCGCTGCCTCGCCCTCACCGAGCCGCACGCCGGCTCGGACGCGTTCCGCCTCACCACCACCGCCGTGCGCACCGGTGACGGCTGGGTGCTGAACGGCCGCAAGACCTTCGTCAGCAACGCCGAGCGGGCCGGCCTGGCCCTCGTCGTCACCGCCACCGACCTCGGCGAGGGCGCCGGGCCGACCGCCGGCGCCACCGCCTTCGTCCTCCCGATGGACCAGCCCGGCCTGCGGATCGGCCAGCGCTACGAGGGCATGTCCGGCGAGCCGCTGTTCGAGCTGCTGCTCGACCAGGTCACCGTCTCCACCGACGCCGTGATCGGCGGCGAGGAGGGCGTCGGCGCGGCCACCGCCCTCGCCATGGACAGCCTCTCCCGGGGCCGCCTGGTCGTCGCCGCGATGTGCAACGGCATCGCCGAGTACGCGCTGCGCATCGGTACCGAGTACGCCCGCGAGCGGCGCGCCTTCGGCCGGGTGATCGGCGAGTACCAGCACGTCCAGGAGCACCTGGTGAGCACCCGGGCCGAGGTGGAGTGCTCCAAGCTGCTCACCCTCGCCTGCGCCCGGCTGGTCGACGACGGCACCGAGGCACCCGAGAACGCGGCGCTCGCCAAGCTCACGGCCTCCGAAACCGCCGTGCGCGCGGTGGACCGCTCGCTCCAGGTGCACGGCGCCACCGGCTGGGTGCGCGGCCACCCGCTGGAGTTCCTGTACCGCTACGTGCGGATGACCACGATCATCGAGGGGACCTCCGAGGTCCAGAAGGTGATCGTCGCCCGGGCCATGGGCCTGAACTGACGGATCGTCAACAAGCTGTCAGTCAACCGTCAATCACCTGGAGACGATGATGGAATCCCTGAGCATCGGGTACGGCCGTCCGCATCAGGACGGCGCGGTCCTCGACCTGTTCGCCACCTGGGTGCACCGCACCCCCGACGCGCCCGCCCTGGTCGACGGCGCGCACACCTACAGCTATGCCGAACTCGACCGCCTCGCCGACACGGTGGCCGAGGCGCTGCGCGAGCGGGTCCGCCCCGGCGACCTGGTCGGCGTCTGCCTCGGCCACTCGGTCGACCTGGTCGCCGTCACCCTCGCCACCGCCAAGCTCGGCGCCGTCCACCTGCCGCTCGGGGCGCGCCCCGGCGAACGCCGGTTGCAGGCCGTCGCCGAGCAGCTGAGGCCCGCCTGCCTGGTCGGCGACCCGGCCGGACTGCCGCACTCCGACGAGCGGCTGGCGCTGGGCCTGCCCACCGGCGCGGTGGCCGCCCTCGTCCCCGGCGAGCAGGTGGACGTGCCCGTCGGCACCCACTACGCGGTGCTCACCTCCGGCTCGACCGGCACCCCCAAGGCCGTCGCGGTCGGCGAGCCCGCCCTCGGCGCGGTGCTGCAGTGGTACCGCGAGCTGACCGGCCTCGGCCCCGGCCAGCGGCACAGCCTGCTGATCGGGGTGTCCTTCGACCCGCACGTCCTGGAGCTGTGGGCCACCCTCACCTCCGGCGCCGCGCTCGCCATCGCGCCCGAGGCCGTCCGCTGGGACTCCGGCGCGCTCACCGACTGGTGGCGCGAGGCCGGCGTCACCGTCAGCATCCTGCCCACCCCGCTCGCCGAGCCGATCCTGGCGCGGCCCTGGCCGCAGGGGCTGACGCTGCGCCACCTCACCATCGGCGGAGACCGGCTGCGCCGGGCCCCCGGCCCGGACGTCACCGCGACCGTCCACAACGCCTACGGGCCCGCCGAGGCCACCGTCACCACCACGGTGCACACCATGGCGCCCGGCCTCGACCACGGCGCCGGCGCACCGCCGATCGGGCTGCCGATTGCGGGCGCGGTCGTCCTGGTCACCGACGAGGACGGCCGACCGGTGCCGCGAGGTCAGGCCGGCGAGCTGCGCATCGGCGGCCGCGGGCTCGCCGCCGGCTACCTCGACCCCGAGCTGACCGCCCGCCGCTTCGTCGGCGTGCCGGCCGGCGTGGACGGCATCGACCGGGTCTACCGCAGCGGCGACCGGGTGGTGATGCGGGCCGACGGCGTGCTGGAGTTCCAGGGGCGGCTCGACGACCAGGTCAAGGTCAGCGGGGTGCGGATCGAACCCGCCGAGGTCGAGGCCGCGTTCGAGCGCGACGTGCGGGTGCGGCGGGCCGTGGTCGCGGCCGCACCGGCACCGGCGGGCGGCGTCCGGCTGCTCGCCTTCGTCCAGACCGTCGCCGGGGCCGCGGCGGGTGGCGCCGAGGACCTGCTGGTGGGCGTCCGGCCGTGGCTGCCCGAGCAGGCCGTCCCGGCGGCCGTCCGCCTGGTCGACACCTTCCCGCTGGACGCCAACGGCAAGGTCGACCGGGCCGCGCTGCTCCTCGCACCGGCCCCGGACGAGCCGGCGGCGGGGGAGGAGGGCGCCACGCCCACCGAGCGCACCGTGCTGCGGCTCTGCCGCGAGCTGCTCGGCCGCGCCGACCTCGGGCCCTCCGACAACTTCCTCGCCGCGGGCGGCAATTCGCTCGCCGCCGCACGGCTGCTGGAGGCGCTGGAGGAGGAGTACGGGGTGCGGCTGCGGGCGCCCCTGGTGCTGCGCCAGCCCGACCTGCGGGCCGTCGCCCGGCTGGTGGCGGAGCGGCAGCCGGCCGCCGCTGCCACCGTCTAGGCCCGAAGGGCCCCTGGACCTGGACCTCAGGTCCAGGGGCCCTGACCGGCCCTGACCGGCCCTGAGACCGCCCGCCCGTACGACCTGCGCAGGGCGCCCCGGCCGTTGGCCGCCGGGGCGCCCGGAAGGGAATCACCATGCCCACCGCGACCCTCCCGGACCTGATCGCCCGGCACGCCCAGGAGCGCCCCGACGCGCTCGCCGTGACCGACGGCGACACTGCTCTGACGTACCGTCAACTCCTCGACGGTTCGGCCCGACTGGCCGCCGCACTGACCGCCCGCGGGGTCGGCCCCGGCAGCGCCGTCGGCCTGCTCTGCGCCCGTTCGACCCGCCTGGTCGTCGCCCAGCTGGCGATCTGGCGGGCCGGCGGCCACGTCGTCCCGCTCGACCCCGGCTACCCGCGCCCGCGGATCGCCGAGATGACCGGGGACGCCGGCGTCCGGCTCGTCCTCGGCGACAAGGCGCTGCTCGCCGGCGCCGGACTGGCCGAGGAGCAGACCCTCGCCCTGACCTCGACCCTGGTCCTGGCCGAACACGACGCCGACTTCGACGCCGACTCCGCTGCCGCCGCCGGCGGAGGCGGTGCACTCGACGCCGCCGACCCGGCCGCGCCCGCCCTGCTCTTCTACACCTCGGGCTCCACCGGCCGCCCCAAGGGCGTCATCGTCCCGCACAGCGCCGTCGCCGACCTGGTCACCGCCTCCGACGCGTTCACGCTCGGCCCCCGCGACCGGGTGCTCTTCCACTCCACGGTCAGCTTCGACGCCTCCACCTTCGAACTCTGGGCCCCGCTGGCCCGCGGCGCCGCCGTCGCCATCTCCCCGAGCGACCGGCCCACCGCCGAGGAACTCGTTCGCGACGTCGAGCGGTTCGGCGTCACCACCGTGTTCATCACCACCGCCCTCTTCCACCACCTGGCCGCCCGGCAGTCCCGGATCTTCGGCGTGCTGCGCACCCTGGCCGTCGGCGGCGAGGCCCTGTCGCCCGAGTACGCCGGGGCGGTGCTGCGCGCCTTCCCCTGGCTCGAACTCTTCAACGTCTACGGGCCGACCGAGGCCACCACCTTCACCACCCTGCACCGGATCACCTCGGCCGACTGCACCACCGGTCCGGTCCCGATCGGCCGAGCCTTCGGCGGCGCCCGCACCCTCGTCCTCGACGAGCAGTTCGCACCGGTGCCGCCGGGCACCGTCGGCGAACTGTGGATCGCCGGCGGCCGGCTCGCCCAGGGTTACCTGAACCGGCCGGAGCTGACCGCCGAGCGCTTCCGCGACCTCCCGGGCACCGGGCGCGCCTACCGCAGCGGCGACCTCGTCCGCCAACGCCCCGACGGCGCACTGGAGTTCCACGGCCGCACCGACGACCAGGTGAAGGTCCGCGGCTTCCGGATCGAACCCGGCGAGGTCGAGCACGCGCTGCTGCAGTTCCCCGAGGTGGCCGAGGCGGCCGTCGTGGTCCGCCGGGCCGGGCACACCGATGCCGCGCTGGCCGCCTGCCTCGTCCTCGCCGACGGCAGCCGCCCGGCCGTCGAGACGCTCCGCACCCGGCTCGCCGAACGGCTGCCCGCCCACCTGGTGCCCACCGCCTGGACCGTGCTCGCCGCCCTGCCGCTGACCGGCACCGGCAAGATCGACCGCCGCGCCCTCGCCGCCGTCGGCGACCCGGCCGCGGACGGGCCCGGCACCGCCGCCGCCCTCAGCCCGATCCAGCAGGCCGTCGCCGACGCCTGGACCCGCGCCCTGGAACGCCCGATCACCGACCCGGCCGCCGACTTCCTCGCCGAGGGCGGCCACTCGCTGCTCGCCATGTGGGTCGTCGACGACCTCCGCGAAGACCTCGGTGTCGAACTCTCGCTCGCCGACTTCCTCGGCCACCCCACCGTCGCCGGCCAGTCCGATCTGCTCGAACGCGCCCTGCGCGCCGCACACGACGAAACCCCGCAAGGAGCCACCCGATGACCGCCCCCGAGCACCAGGCCGCCGACCAGGCCGACCTGCTGCGCCGCGCCCGCCGCAACCGCCCCGCCACCGGCGGGCGCCCGGCGGACCAGGAAGCCGGACCGGCCGGCCCCGCCCCGCTCTCGCACGCCCAGCAGCGGATGTGGCTGATGGACCACCTCGGCCAGGGCGGCGCCCTCTACAACGTCCCGCTCGCCACCCGCCTGCGCGGACCGCTCGACCCCGCCGCCCTCGCCACCGCCCTCACCGGCCTCACCGAGCGGCACGCCGCCCTGCGCACCCGCTTCGGCCGCCAGGGCGACCAGCCGTACCAGCAGGCCGACCCGGTCGGCCCGGTGCCGCTGCGCACGGTGGACGCCACCTGGGAGAACGGCGCCGGGAACAACGCCCCCGCCCTGCTCGCCGCGGAGGCCGCCCGCCCCTTCGACCTCGCCACCGGGCCGGTCCTGCGCGCCCTGCTGCTGCGGCACGGTCCGCAGGACCACACCCTGCTGCTGACGATCCATCACATCGCCATCGACGGCGGCTCGCTGCCCGTCCTCGCGGCCGACCTCGCCGCCCTCTACGCCGCCGCCCGCGACGGCCTGCCGCCGCAACTCCCGCCGGCCGGGCCGTCGTACGCCGAGTACGCCCGGCAGGAGCGCGCCCGCGACGCCGAACTCACCGCCGCCGCCGACGCCCGCGCCGCACACCTGGCCGGAGCCCGCCCGCTGGCGCTGCTGCGGCCCGTCCCCTCCGGCGCGCGCGAGCGCCGGGCCGCCCTGCACACCGCCCCGCTCGCCCCCGCCACCGTGGACGGCCTGCGCCGACTCGGCGCCCGGCACGGCGCCACCCTGTTCGCCGTCGTCCTGGCCGCCGCCTTCGCGACCCTGCGCACCGCCGCCGACCAGGCCGACCTCACCCTCGGCTGTGCCAGCGGCCAGCGCCTGCGGCCCGAACTGCGCCGCACCGTCGGCCTCGGCGTCAACACCCTCGCCGTCCGCGCCGACCTGGCCGGCGACCCGACCTTCACCGACGTCCTCACCCGGGCCCGGGCCGCCCTGCTCGACGCCCAGCAGCACCACGAGATCCCCTTCGACCTGGTCGTCGAGCGGCTCGGCGCGGCGGCCCGCGGCGCCGACGGCACCCCGCTGCTGTCCGTCAGCTGCGACCTCGTCCGCCCCGCCGAGCCGTTCACGCTTCCCGGCCTCACCGCCGAGGACGTCGAACTCGACCTGGGCCTGGCCAAGTTCGGCCTCACCCTGCTGGTCGAGGACGGCCCGCAGCCGCGTTGCCTGGTCCAGCACGACCGGGACGCCCTGGACGAGGGCACCGCCGAACAGCTGCTCGCCGCCTTCGCGGACCTGCTCGCCGCCGTCGCCGCCGACCCCGACCGCCCCCTCTCCGTACTCCCCGGCACCCGCCTGGCCGCCGACCGGCACCCGGTCGTCGCCGGGCTGACGGCCGATCCCCGGGTGGTCGAGGCGGCCGTCGTCGAGAGCGCCGACGGACCGCCGCTCGCCTACGCCGTGGTGCGCGGCCCCGTCGCCCCGACCGGCGCCGAACTGCGCGCCGCGCTGCGCCGCCACCTCGCGCCCGGCCGACTCCCGCTCGCCGTCACCCTGGTGGACCGGCTGCCGCGCCGGCCCGACGGCACCCCCGACGGCGACCGGCTGCCCGGCGCCGCCCCGACCACCCCGGCGCGGACCGGCCCGCTCGACGCCGTCCGGACGGCCTTCGGCGAACTGCTCGGCGCCACCCCGTCCGCCGACGGCGACTTCTTCGCCCTCGGCGGCCACTCCCTCGTCGCCGTCCAGCTCGCCGAGCGTCTGCGCACCCGCACCGGCCTGCCGCTCACCGGCCTGGACGTGCTGGAGCAGCGCACCCCGCGCGCCCTCGCCGCGCTGCTCGCCACCCGTGAGGACGAGCGTCGTGCCGCGCCTGCCCGCACCGGTGCCCGCCCGGGCGCCCGCTCCCGCGCGGGCACCGTGCTGCTCACCGGCGCCACCGGTGGTGTCGGTGCGGCCGTGCTGCAGGAGCTGATGGCGCAGGGCCGCCCCGTCCGGGCCCTGGTCCGGCCCGAGTCCGCCCACCTGCCCGCCCTGCACGGCGCCGAGGTGGTCGAGGGCGACCTCGGCGACCTCGACGGCCTGCGCCGCGCGGTCGAAGGCGTCGACGCCGTCATCCACGCCGCCTGCACCTTCACCGAGCACGCCGTCGACCTCGCCGCGATGCGCGCCCTGGTCGACGGCTGGCGCGGCGGCCCGTTCGTCTTCGTCAGCAGCATCGACGCCTACGGCCGCCCGGCCGGCACCGACGTCGCCGAAGGCGGCCCGACCGGCGAACCGGTCACCCCGTACGGGCAGGCCAAGCTGGACTGCGAGCGCATCCTGTTCGACGCCGCCGCCACCGGCCGGGGCCCCGCCACGGCGGTCCGCGCCCCGATCGTCTGGGGCCCGCAGCAGCGCCTGCGCGACCAGCTCCGCTGGGGCTCCACCGGCGCCCTCTACCAGGCCGCGCTGGCCGGGCAGCCGATCGCCCTCCCCGCCCCCGCCCCCGGCGACCGCCCCAGCTGGTACGGCGCGTCCTGGGTGCACTCCGCCGCGCTGGCCCGGGCGCTCGCCGCCTGCGTCGCGGACAAGAGCCCCGCCGCCGGCCGGATCGTCAACGCCGTCAGCGGGCACGTCTCCTGGGCGGACTTCACCGGCGAGCTCCTGCGCCTGCTCGACTCCGCCAGCCCGCTCGACCTGCGCCCCGACGCGGACCCGGAACTCCGCCGCCCCTGGCACTACCGGGCCGAGGCCCTGGCCGGCCCGCTGACCCTGGAGCCCGGCGAGGGCTGGCGCAGCGTCCTGGCGGCCATGGTCGGCTGACCTGCCGAGCCGGCCCCGACGCGCCGCCCCGAGCGCGGGGGACTCACCTGATGGTGACCACCCGCGCCCACCCGGGCGGCGCGTCCGGCTGTGCTCCGGGTTCACCTCGCGGACGGCCCGGGGCGGGCTGGGCCGGGGGAACCGGCCCACCACCGTGCGGCACGGCGGCGGCGCCGACGGCCACCGGATCTGGCCCTCCGTCAGCACCACCACCACGCCTGGCCGGGGCCGGGGCGGGGGCCGGGGTCGGGCCCGCAGCGCGGCCGCGAAGCCCGCCCGCAGGTCCGTCCCGCCGCTACCGAGGAGCGGGATGCCCTCGGCGCGGCAGAGCGGGTGGTTCATCTGGCCGGCCCGGCGCCGCCGGCCCCGCGGGGTTTCCGCCGGTGCCGCTTGGGCTCCGCGTTACCCGTGAATTCCCGCCCCCCGTATGGTTCGCCACCGAATCGCACGGCCGCGGCACGGTGTTTTCCGCCGTTCTCCGGCACTTCCCGCACCCGGCGGCCGCGGGTGGTGTGTGGGTGCGGTGTGTGCGCGCTACAGGGCCGCTGGAGACGGGGTCGAGGGCGGTGGTTGGCGGCGGGCCGGGTGTGTTCTGGTGGATGGCGGAGGAGGTGTGGCCTCGCGGTTCGGGGCCCGCCGGGGGACATAGACGCTCGCGCATGGATGTGAGTGTGGAGGCTATGGTTCGCCGGCTCGGAGTGGATTTGACTGGTGGACATGAGGACGGACCGACCGGGTTCGCAGGATCGCCCGAGTCCGCTGGTTTCTTCGACTTCTTCTTCTCCGAATGGGGTGGCTGCTGTGGTTGCCAAGGGTGTTGTGGATCTTCCGGTCGATGATGGTGTGGTGCTCGTGGTGGGTGGCACGGGTAAGACGGGTCGGCGGGTGGCGGAGCGGTTGTCGGT